>CAZZIY010000235.1:0-3407 GCA_964654525.1 uncultured Vampirovibrionales bacterium
CAAAGATGCCTGCCATGGTCCCACCCATACAGTACCCCAGCATTGATACCCGTTGCACATCGTCTTTCTGCTGAATCCACTGCACGAAACGACGCATGGTTCGGTTAACATAGTCGTCCAGGGTTAAAAACTGGTCTGAAGGTCCAGGGGTGCCCCAGTCGATTAAGTAGACCGGGAAACCAGCCTTCACAAGCTGCTCAATTACACTTTTCCCCGGTTTTAAATCCAGTACATAGGGACGGTTAATCAGAGAGAACACCACCAAAACCGGCGGCAAATAGTTTTCGGCTGCCTCAGCGGCAGGTGGGTAATAAATTAATTTGGCTTTGCCAATCTCGTAAACCGTTTGATGTGGGGTTTGCGCAATTTGTGGAGACCAATTGCGCGTGTTCTCGAATCCACGGCGAAGGCGCTCAAATTGTTCTGGGCTGAATGTTGCCAATAATTGTTCCAAAAGCGGGTTTTCCTGTGTTTTTGTCATCGGCGTGCACTCGTTTTTTTCGCCGGTTTTTTAGCTGCTGGTTTTTTTATAGGCCTGACAGGTGCATTTTTTTCTTGCATGCTCATCCAATCTTGAAGCATATCGGTTAAATCATCGAGCCGCCGTTCCATTTGGTACAGCTTGAGGTACACTTCTTTCATATCTTCCGTATTGGCCAGTTGCAGAGAGTGCCAGTATTGACGCAGCATTTGATCCATAGTTTGTTTGGCCTCTGAGGCCGCATGGAGTGTTTTGCCGCTGTGCTCTGAAAACTCAGCGCCTGCCATCATAGATTCTAGATGCTGGGTCCAGTGCTTGAGCCAGGCGTCATATGCACTCTTGGGGGAAGTATTGGGCTCGGTATTTTCAGTATTAGAAGCAAAAGGGTAAGCTTTTTGGGCCATCTCCAAAGACTGTTGAAACCACTGCAAGTTGTCTCTTGTTATTTGCTGCATCATCCCAAGCCAGGCCTGGTATTGTTCGTTGGCTTGAGCGCTAGAATTAAAATGTGTGTCATCAGCTTTATGAGCATTAGAGGTGCTTTTGCTCGGCATGAGTCAGTTTCCTTTATTGTTTGAATAAACCCCTTATCCCGCCACATGCTATCGATGCTACATGCTATCCAGGCCACATGCTATCGATGCCACATGGTTTGCATATTTTGTGCAGATGCAGCAAAATTGGCTATGACTATTCTAGCGTGGTTTCTTCTCTTTTTTCAAGACCTTTTTCTTTTTGACCAGCGCTTCGAGTTCTGCAATTTTGGCTTTCAGCTCAGCCAGCGATTCTGAGTCAGTCTCAGGAGACGGCTCTGCAGGTGTTTCTGAGGAATTTGAAGGAGAATAAGGAGCAGAAGGGTTAGGACCGCGGCCTGTGTTAAATCCAGAAGGGATTCCCCAGGCAGAAGGCATTCCCCATCCTGAAGGTGTGCTCCAGCCAGATTGGGCCCACTCAAAAAATTGATTCTGAGTATTATGCTGCCACTGCACATAAGCATTCATCAGCTGAGGCAGCTTATTCTGGAAAAAATCATTCATCACCGGATCGTAAGGTTTTCCGGGGGCCAGACCTTGGAATTGAATCATTTGATGCAGGAGAGGAGTGGTTAATAAGGCATTGAGATGAGGCTTCTGAGTGTCCAAAACCACTTGAAGTAATACATTCTGGGTAATATCTTCCTGGGTGGTGGCGTCTAAAACTCGCACCGAACCGCCAGATTGAATGTGCTCAACCATGGCCTCAACGGTCACGTAGCTTTTTTGGGCCACATCGTAGAGTCGGCGGTTACTGTACTTTTTGTAGGTGCGAAGAGGGGATGTCATAACACGAGGTATTGTAGCAGCAACAGAGTTCTCTTGCGATACCCTCTTGACGAGATCAAAATACAGCGGTTAAACTAAATTAAAATTGTGCATATGCAAAATAAAATATGCGCAATAGCAAAGAATTTAAGTAAAAAATTCTAAATAAGGAGATAAGTCATGCCAGAGACCAAATCAAGAGAAACGAATAAAGACACCTACAATAAAGACATCTACAGTGATTACTTCAATGCAATGAACGATTATATGTCCACTTTTTCTAGCATGGCTTCAAATGGTATACGCCAGTGGATAAATTTCCAACAGTATAATGTTTCTTTGATGCAGCAGTTTAACCGCGATATCCAAAACCAGAACTTGGAATACGCCAATGTTTGGTTTGAAAAAATGGTGCAACTGCAAAAAGGGTCTGTTAAATCTTTTCACGACTACGTTCAACAGTGGCATGAAGTGAACGTGAAAAATCAACACGTCTTCGAAGATGCGATGCAAGAGGCAATCACCAAGGGGATGGATTGGGTGAACCCATCTGTTTCCCGTCGGAATGGTTAGTCATCATTTCAATCATCTTTAATCTCTATCATACACACACACATTATTTGGCAGTGCGCGTTCTCGTCTGTTCATACAGATAAAGAGGCCACTGCCTTTTATTTTGCTAAGGCATCCTGATGCGCTCAAATTGAACGACAAATGTAACAATTTGGTCCCGGGTACTGTGCGCCAGAGCAGTGCTTCTGTGTACAATAAATGTGGTAAAAACCAGAAGCCGTAAAGCCTAAAACTGCTAAACAGGAGCAGGGAAATTCAATGATAAAACGCTTGGGAATGCATCTCTTGGGAATTAAGAACTGGGGTCTTGCAAGGCATATGAGACCTATCGATAAAACCACGGCACTGACAGTGGGTATCCTGTGTGTGCTTGGCGCCATTTCTGGCGGCGTTTTCTGGTCTCAAACAACTGTGGAGGCTAAGCCTTTAGCCAAAATAGGCCCTAAAAAATCACCAAAGCCAGTAATTACTTCGCCAAATCCTACGGTAACTTCTTCTGCTACTGCTTCTTCTGCTTCCTCTTCTGTGCGTTCTTCTGTCGACCTGCTGCATCAAATCGTGTTTCCAGTTGCAGCATATCAAGAAGCTTCTCTCTGGCCCGAAAAGTTAGACAAAGCAGACACATTATTTTCCGCCCTTGAGCAGGATCAACACCTTTTGGTCCATATGGAGGCCTTTCGCCGGGCATCTAAAGAGTTAAGCCTCGCAGAGCAAGAGCGTTTATTACAGTGGGTCTTTCAACGACAGCAGCAGGCTCCGGAAAATGTGGTCCGCTTCTTTGACCAAGGCTACGGTCAAATAGTCCTTAAAAACAACAAGACAGGCTTGTTTTTTCTGAGAAAAGCCAATGACCGTCTAAAAAATCAGTTTACCAGCTTGGCTTACGCACTGGCAGAAGCGGATGTGGATCTTGGGCAAGAGGCGTCGTCCCCTGCTGAAATGACCATGCGGAAACTGGATGTGACCTATAAACTGATTGATGCAGTAACCCGAGATGCAGAAACTCACCAACCCGGTTTTTGGCCGGCCTTTGCTGATACAGTTGAACGTCT
>CAZZIY010000236.1:0-3402 GCA_964654525.1 uncultured Vampirovibrionales bacterium
AGCCGCATATCATAATGTCATCATTCAACTAACCACCAGCGTGGTAAGCCAATATATCAATTTGTTGAAATTTAATATGATGGTGGAGAGTGAGAAAACACTGCTCACACTGAACGAAAAAAACCAACGGCACCAAAAGGCATTGTTTGCCGAAGGGCAAACCAGTACAGATGTGTTGGATAGGTCCACCCAAGAATACGAGGCCAGTCGAATTCGTTACGAAACTTTCCTGAGCAACCGGGAGCAAGCCCTCAACCATCTTCACAGTCTTCTGGGTGAATCAGCCTCACAAGCACATCCGCTCGATACAGAACTGCTCAATAAGCGTTTAGGCGATTTGCAAATCCCTTCAACGTTGAATGCTGGGGTCCCCTCAGAGATTATCGTGCACCGTCCTGATATTCAGCAATTAGAAGCGCAAATGCAGGCTGCATTTATAAATATAAAAGTGGCCCGAAGAGAAATGCTCCCGAGTTTTAAACTCGATGCACAATCAGGCTTAAGTGCCTTAGGGATTTCCAACGTATTCAGTTCACGTAGTTTGTCCAGTTACTTAATGCCCACGTTTAGTCAACCCATTTTTGAAGGGGGCGCTATTTCTGCTGGAATTCGTTACCGAAAGGCTGAATATGAAAGCATATTTCATCAATACCGAGAACGCCTTCTCAGCGCGCTTGAAGAAACTGAAAACGCCTTATCTGTTCTCAGTGCCAACATGGATATCTTAGAGTCAGTGACGACACAACTGGCAGGGAACACACGACTTGCGCTTCAACAAAAAAGACGCTTTGAAGAAGGGCTGATTAGTGAGCCTGATTGGCTGCCTCAAGAAAGCCAGCGACTAGAATTTGAAAAAGCCCTGGCACAACAAAAAGCAGAAGTATTGATTGATCACCTAAGTGTGATAAAAGCCGTAGGAGGCGGATTCTAGACAATGACGAGTCGTACACAGAACATTGAAAATTTAAAAAAAATAGCGCCCACTATTGTGGTATGGGGGCTCATTTTATGGGCGCTGTTTGCGCTGGGTAATTGGGTATTTGCCACATTTTTTGCCAATCATGGACCCCATGGTGGGTTTGCAGTTCCTGTGGTCATTGAAACCATTCAAAAAGAATCGGTGACCGATAATGTCGAATTTTTAGGAACGACCCACAATGACAATGCCACGACGATTCGCTCACAAGTGGCCGGTAAAATTGTTCGTGTCTTCGTACAAGACGGCGCTAGGGTTGTTAAAGGGGAACCACTGTTTGCGATTGATAGCCGTCCACAGGCCGAAAATTTACGGAGTTTAGAAGCTATTTTAAAAGCATCGCAGGCAGAAACTCAAAAGGCACGTTCTACTGTTCAATCGATACAGGCTCAGCAAAAAGCCGCCGCTGCCGATTTACAATTTAATCAAGCACAGCTTACTCGCTACGAAAAATTACGCGCTACACAATCTGTCAGTCAAAAAGACTGGGAGCAATACCAAAGTACAGTCACTCAGCTCCAAAACAAAGTAGACGGATTAAATCATGATATCCAGGCAGAACAGCGGCACGTCCAGCAGTTGGAAGCACAAATCCAGCGAGACATTGCAGCCAGTAATAGTGCCCGGGCAACACTCGATTTTTATACCGTAAAAGCCCCCTTTTCTGGCACTGTTGGAGATATTCTGGTAACCGAGGGTGATCAAATTGACTACAGCACGGTGCTAACACGTGTTAACAATGACCGAGAAATGGAGATCACCATTCCCATTCCGATAGCCCTCAAAAACAAAGTGAAACACGGCACGCGACTGGCTCTTTATAGTACCGATGGCAATTTTATATCTGAAGCAAAAGTAGATTATATTGCCCCCACACTGGATAAGATGACACAGACACTCACCACAAAGGTCCGAGTTAACAACACGCAAAAAACGCCGCTATTTACCACCGATGAGGTGTTGCGCGCCCGAATGATTTTGGGTGAGCAAACCCAATTTGTGGCGCCGGCTTCGGCCATAAACCGAGTCGCTGGACAGCCCTTTGTGTACCAAGCTGTTCAAAAAGGGACTGGGTATACTGCTAAATTGCTTCCTGTCACCCTTGGGCCCATTGCCAATGGAAAGTATCCAATAACCAGCGGGATTCAAAAAGAAATTCAAATTATCACCGGAGGGATTCAAAAACTCCAAGACGGGGTCCCTGTCTCTGCTATCAAGGAAGAAGCGGCCCACAAATGATCTCTAATTATTTTATTGAACGACCGATTTTTGCCACCGTCATTGCAGTCGTTATTGTGATTATGGGTGTGATTGCCGCATCTTCACTCCCGGTGCAGCAGTACCCAGATATAGCTCCTCCCAAAGTTTTGGTAACTGCAATTTATAACGGTGCCAACGCAGAGACTGTAGAAGCAGCTGTCACCATTCCTCTTGAACAAGAGATTAATGGGGTGGAAGGCATGCGGTATGTCGAATCCCACAGTACCAATGACGGGTTGAGTTCGATTACTGTTACTTTTGCCCAAGACCGTGATGTGGACAAAGCCGTAGTCGACGTAAAAAACCGGGTGGATATTGCCACCGGAAGACTTCCGCAAGAAGTGAAAGTGACGGGGATATCTGTTCAAAAAGTGAGTGACGCCTTTATTATGGGACTCGCTTTTTTTAGCCCAGATGACCGCTACGATCAACGTTTTGTCTCCAATTATGTGGACCGCTACGTGGTTGAAAAGCTCAAACGCATTAAAGGCTTAGGCCGTATAAATATGTTTGGAGAGCGGAAATACGCCATGCGGCTTTGGCTCGATCCGATGAAACTGAATGCGCGGGGGTTGAGTGTCACTGATATCACCAGCGCGCTACAAGAGCAAAATGTGGAGGTGCCCGCTGGGCAAATTGGACAACAACCTCTCGATCATTCCCAGTGGTATCAACTGCCGATTTTGGTGCAAGGCCGTCTGAGAGACGAGCAAGAATTTGGCGATTTGGTCTTGCGGCAAGATCGTTATAACGGGGTGCTCCGTGTTCGTGACATTGGCCGTGTAGAACTGGGTGCAGAAGATTATACGAAATCCGTTCGTTGGCTCAGGCATAACTGTGTGGGTTTTGGACTGACACAATTACCCGGCACCAACGCTTTGCAACTGGCCCAACAAATCCAAAAAGAATTACAGTCGATGAAAAAAGAATTTCCGCCAGGCATGACCTACGAAGTTGGTTTTGACCCAACCACCTTTATCGATGAATCCATTCATGAAGTATATAAAACCCTGATTGAGGCCATTATTTTTGTGGTATTGGTGATTTTTCTATTCTTGCAAAATTGGCGCACCACGATTATTCCCACCTTAACGATTCCGGTTTCATTGATCGGTACATTCTTCGTGATGAAAATATTTTGTTATAGTATTAACCTTCTCACCAAG
>CAZZIY010000237.1:0-3396 GCA_964654525.1 uncultured Vampirovibrionales bacterium
TGCAGGGATACTGCTGGCACCGCCGACAAAACGAGGGAGTAACGCGGGAGGAACACCACCAGCACCCGTATTTCGATCCGGTAGAGTGTCTCTGGGTTGCAGCCCTGCGTATTGGTCGAAATAGGGGACTGCTTCTTCTCGGACAATATGAGGTGTAACGAGCAAAATGATTTCAGAACGATCTTTATTGGCATTAGCCGAGCGGAAAAAGGCCCCAGCGATGGGCAGATTTTCCAACCATGGGACAGCCTGCATGTTAGACAGATTACTCTCACGAACCAAACCACCCAACACCAGGGTTTCTCCGTCCTTCACCCGCACCGCGTTGATTTGAAGCTGACGGGTTGAAATCAAGAAGGTTGAAGTGGTCGTCGATGTGGCAGTGACACCGCTTCCTGTTGTAGATGTAGCACTGGCCGTGCCGTTAGGTTGGCTAATAGAAGGTTTTAAATTCAGAATCACTGACCCATCATTGGTGACGTGCGGAACAACATCCAAAGTGATCCCAACGGTTTCTTTGGTGACTGTGGAGGTGATTGTTGGTCCAGTGGCACTTTGAATGACCGATGTTTGGAAGGTGGGCAGTTGATCGGTGATCGAAATGTTCGAGCTGGTATCGTGCAAGGCCACGATGTTGGGATTAGCGAGAATTTTTGTTTTGGCTTTACTTAAAGCATACTGGACTTGAAGGTTACTAAAGACAATTTTAGTACCTGGGTTTGTCGTACTCCGGCTATCATATGTGAGAGTACTAGCAAAAGTTGGTGGAGAGCCAGGTGCGGCCAAATTGGGTGTAAAACTTCCAAAAAGGTTTAAGCCGAGCCGTCCAAACCGAACATTCCCCAGACCCGGGTTAGAGGTACTGTTGTTTGTCCCCCGAACCTCAATCAATGCCACTTCTAGGGAGACTTGTGGAATGCGGACATCCAATTGGCGAATCACAGACTCTGCCAAGTTAATCTGCTCATCGGTGCCCATCACCGTCACAGTCGAAGTAATGGGTTCTGCCACCAAGGTAACTGCCCCGGCTTGAATCACTTGAGGTCCTGTCAGAGCAGCAGCTCCGCCAGCTGCACCACCGGCTGCACCACCAGCACCACCGGCTCCTCCGCCAGCAGCTCCTCCGGCTGCACCACCAGCACCGCCAGCAGCTCCTCCGGCGCCTCCTCCAGTACCACCAGCAGCGCCTCCGCCAGCACCACCCAATGCGCCACCAGCTCCTCCGCCAGCAGCTCCAGCGCCTCCACCAGCAGCTCCGCCAGCTGCGCCACCAGCGCCTCCGCCAGCAGCACCGCCTCCTGCAGTACTTGTGACAGTACCACCGCCCAAATCTCGGTAAAACATAGCAGCTAAAGTGTTTGCCACATATTGCGGGGTACTGTAGCGCAGTTGAAAAACACGCCGATTACGGGGCACATCCAATTCTCGCAGTGTGTCTGCCACCAGTTTAATATCAGCATCAGTCCCCAAGACGAGCAATGAGTTTGTGTCCAAGTCAAATGAGGCCAACGCACGGTTGCTACCACCGGGGCGCGGTACACTGAAAATACTGTTATTCAGTTGTGTTGCAATGACCCCAGCACTTTTATAGAGAACCGGAATGGTTTTAAAGGTTTTGGCATTCAAATTTTTTCGGTCTGCGGCATCGCGGGTCGCCACAATCAACGTATTACCGTCTTTCGTGTAGGACAAGTCTCCCGTAGAGATAATGTATTCCAGCGCTTTATTGATCGTGATGTTCTGCACATCAACCGTTAAATCCCCGTCCACAGAATCATCCACAATAATGTTGAAGCCTGCTTGCCGAGCAATGATATTCAACACATCCCGGATCGGGGTACTGCGCAGTGAGAGTGAGATTTTCTCATTCCCGTGAGAAATATTCATCGCATTAACAACAGAGATGCTGCCTTTGGCCTGATACCGTGCAGAGGAAGTCGTTGGGTATTTTGATCGGTCAAACGACAAGGGTTGCGCTGTGACTGAAGCAGTGGCTGTTTCTGCCGCAAATACGGATTGTATGCCCGTAAAATGTACAGGAACAAGTCCGAAAAGCAACGATGCCGCCAGTGCAATGGATGCACTCTTTGTAAGCAGTGCTTTGGTTTGGATTACTACGACCTGCCCTTGGGCCACTCGCATTATGCCAACGCTCCTCGTTTCTCTCGTCTATCCTTATTTATTTTTAGCCTTGTTTATTTTTAGCCTTGTTTATTTTTTTAGTTTCCTAGCGGCTCTAACTCTTGTAAAACTCCGGCTGCTGACCTAGCGTTGGGGGTCTCACCTGGGCTTCCTAGAACGCCTTCAAGCGAAGGCACAGCGCTTTGGGTGTCTGACACGGAGGCCTGTTTACCTGTGCCCTGACTTTTTGCAGAGTACCCGATAATATCAGGGAGACTCAAGGCCCGTTGGGATTTTTTATTTCGTCCTTCGTAAAGTGTAACAGAATTTTGCGAAATGGTGGCAATTCTCAGCGCCTGACCTCCGACGGTTAACACTTCCCCTTGCTTTACGTAGACCAGATCACTTCCGTCAACACCAGAAAGAATCGCCATTGGGTTACCTTTCTTATGCACGATTCCCACCAGAGCCAGGGATTTAAAAGGATCCGGTGGCGCAATAAACGGGACAGCACCGACACCCCCTTCTCCACCAGAACCGGTTGAGACATGCGCCTGTGGTAGCTTACTTAAAAATGGATTTTTTGCAGCATCGGCAATATTTTTAGCCAGTGCAATGGCAACGTTGCCGATAGTAGCAGTCAGTGTTTTCCCCGGCAAGGGATTATTGAGGGTTGTACCGGGCAAGAATGTACCCAATGGATTATTAGCAGGTGTATTCCCGATTTTATTGCCAGCTGTGCTAGACGAAACTGTAGTAGACGAAGAAGAGGGTGCTCCCAATTTATTAAAAGCGGGATTGCCAGAAACCGGCATCGGGGCCTTCGATTCTGGAAGCAATATTTTTTTGAGCGTGGGCTGAGAGGGTTGAAGCAGTTGAGGCTGACCAGTGGCTAGCGTGGTCGTGTCTGATGGTTTTTGGGAAACAGGCTGTGCTACGGGAGGACGATTTTTTCGCACTCGCGAAAAACTACTATTGACCAGGGATGACGTGCTCGACTTGCCACCAGAACAACCGCTGATAAGTAGACCGCACGCCAATGGAACGAGCAAAGCCAAGCTCAAGAACAGTTTTCGTGGGGCGCTACTCACTGTTTGAGGCGTTAAAATTTGCGGCATTAAAAGCCAAGATTGGGTAGTGAATATCATGCGCATATTCTTAAGCTCATATATTGGGGCTCATATATTAGGGCTCATCTCTTGGGGTGTGTAACCGACTTTTCTAGGCAATAAAAAACGACAAAACGACATACTCTTTCTATTGTAAAGGTATATT
>CAZZIY010000238.1:0-3395 GCA_964654525.1 uncultured Vampirovibrionales bacterium
TACCTTAGGGTTTAGCATCCGAACGGATGTGATTAAAGACGTGCTCAGTAGCTGGGGGATTGAACTGCAGCAATAATATGCCGCTGTTTGAGTAACGCCCTCGAGCGTCCTCTGCACGAAACAACTCCATCACACGGTAAGACCGTTTCCACCCCTTCGGAAACGGTTTTTTTTTGTCAATTTTTTGCTCACAAAAATCCATGCGCAACTTTTTTTCTGCTGAGGCTTTCATGTATTGAAACGTGTGTGAAATTTTTAAAAAGTTTGTGTAAAAAGTGTTGTGAAGGGTGAGTAAAACCATGACAGTGCGTGTGATTTCTAGTAATACGGGGCGTCCTAACACGAATACAAGGGCCTCCCAGTTTCAGGGTGCCAATTTTCGTTCATGCCAAGTCTCGTTTGGAGAAAACTCTGGTGACATAACAACATCTGCAGCCCAGAGCGAAAACCATCAGCCAACAAGCCAGCACGCAAAATCTCGCTCTAGAATCGGCAGAGCCTACCATGCAGTCGTGCTTGCCGCACTCACCGGTCTGGGGATTCAGTCTTACAATGCCTCCAATCAATTAAGCAACACTCAGCGCGAACTCACCACAACCCAGACTAGACTGTCTGCATCACTCAACGAAAAACTCGCCGAAGCCAAGCGTGGCCTCTCTGAGACCATCCAACAACTCACTCAGCAAGAAGTACGGCAAGAAGTCAGTCGACAACTTCCCAGTCAGGGGCCGACCATGGCACTTACTGCGATTAACCCTAACACTGGGGCCGTTTTAGCCAGAGTGAGAGAAGCTACTTTTGAGATTAAAACCGTCTCAACACTGTTTGGTCCTACAGGAATTGGTAGTGGTGTTTTAGTGATGACCAATGAAGGTCCGATGATACTCACCAACAAACACGTCGTATCTGATGCGGCAGAGAACCAAGCCAAAAGCAAAACGGGCAATTCAAAAGACGGAAATCAATGCGGTATTATCCCCTTTGATTTCAAGGCGCCAGAAGGGAACGGACTCAATAGCCTCCCCCCACTCTCTGGTCCCACAGGTCCGGGTAGTGGCGGGTGGTTGTTTGGTAGCCCCAAACTAGGGGATCTCATGGAAAATTTTGTCCTGCCTAACCGCACAATCGTTATGGCATCTAGTTATCAAGCGCCCAGTAGTCCAACGTTCAATCATTCAAATATATCCTCTAACAATTTATCTGGACAAACTGCAGTTACTTCAACAGAAACGTCCCCCCCTCAATTAATGCTCAGCCCAAGGTTTATCTCTAACAATACTGACTTGGCCCTAATGAAAATAGAAAACCCAACACCAGATATGGCACAAAAAGCCATTCCCATCAGGGATTTACTGGCCGATCCCCCAGTTATCACTGAAGCCGTGTATGCAGTCGGACAACCCTTGGGTGTTGATTTCTATGTCAGTAAAGCGATCATCAGCAAAGAACAGTATAGAGCCCCTGGCAAAGAGGATAGTGGCATCTATTTAGGAACGGATACACCCATTAATCCGGGCAATTCCGGTGGCCCGCTGGTCGATGAATACGGCCGTCTAATCGGTCTGAACTCTTTCATCATGACCAAAAGTGGTGCCAGTAACGGGGTCGGATTTACGCTGAGACTTGATTCTATCCAAGATGAGCTTTCTAGAAATGCTTGCATTGAGCTTTTACAGCCGCCAGCAAAGAAGTAACAGCATCAATTCGTAAACAAATGTAACAAGCTGCGGACTCGCAACAGAATCTGCTTGTTTATATTAATTTAAGACCTTATAATATCACTCTACTTCTAAATAACGAATCTCGTTTGGTTTGTGAGTGATGGGGAAAATGCTCACGTGAAAACGCTCTCAGTTGGCGCCGCTGTGCGTGGACTTCGTCCTGCCGGAACAACGAAGTTACTGGTGTTTGGCAAAAATTCACCAAAAATAGATTCATCAGCCGTCAATCCAGAACCGCCACACCCGTTGTATCCTGTTCCTGTTTCGCCAGATTCTTTCACCCACAGCCAGTATAGAAGGGGTAACGGGGGCGGCGGCAAGCGCAGCAAACTACCTGCACTATTCACTGGTTTTTGGCTGACCCTGCTCAGCGCGCTGGGACTGCAAAATACTCTGCAAAATCAACAGATGCACTCGCAAGTGACGCAAAATCAAGGCATTATTAACCGCGCCAATCAAAAGCTGGACGAACAAGCGGCCCAAACCCAGCAATCCCTGGGACAAATGCAGCAATCCGTCAGAGGATTGGACGGACAACTCCAAGCCCTTCAAAAAAATCTGGCCTTGGCGCTCGAACAACTCGACAAGACGCAGGGCAGCGTTTCTAAAGACCCCGGGAATCCCGAGCTCTTAAAGCAACTGGGGCAACTCAATATCACCGTTGCCACTCTTCGTGAAAGCCTGAGCCAATTACAGCAGAACGTCCAAACAATTGCCGCACAACAGGTGGGACCGGAAATCGTCAACAAAGTCAAAAATACGACTGTCACTGTCAGTGTTTTCTGGGGCTCACACGGCGCAACAGGCAGTGGTTTCTGGATTCAAGATGCCAAAACAAAGAAAATGTATATTCTCACAGCAGGTCATGTGGCCGCAGAAGCGGCAAACGGAAACGGTCTGGTCTTTATCACCCCGTACGGTAACAAAGGCCCTGGTGGGCAGGCAACCGTTGTGCATATCAACCCTCAAGCCGATTTGGCTGTTTTGGAGTTAGTCGGTTCTACCTCAGGTGCGGTCCCTGTTCAATTTCGCAATATGGACACGGCGCCTTTACAATCGGGTGAAAGCAGTTTTGCCATTGGGGCCCCCAACGGCCTGGAAGATAATATCACCGTCGGTCATGTTAGCCACGCAGGCCGACTCACAGAACATATCCCCGGCATGTTACTTTTAGGAACAGATACCCCCATCAACCCAGGGAATTCAGGTGGTGCTCTTTTTGACGGGCAGGGCAAACTCATCGGGATGAATCTTCTCATTCTCAATGACGCCGATGCCGGGATACGTGACGGCATGGGGATGAGTAGCCGGGCCGATATGATTGCCATGTATCTTGATCACTGGGGTATTCGACCCCAATAGCAAGCTTAATTACAGGTTTTTCAGAGCAAAGAGTTGATCGCGAAGTCGAGCCGCCTTTTCAAATTCAAGCGAGCGAGCGGCCTCTTTCATGGCCACTTCAAGTGATTCTTGCAAGCCCACTAAGGCATCCCCAGACAAGGTTGCTGCTCCCTCTTTTAGTTGCTGGATTTCTTGCTCAGCTGGGGTCGTCTCATCACCACCCAAGAGTGTGAGCAAGCTATTGGTAATGGGTTTCTTAATGGTGGTCGGTGTAATACCGTGCTCAAGATTATAATTCTCTTGTCTTTCGCGGCGTCTTTTGGTTTCTGAAAT
>CAZZIY010000239.1:0-3352 GCA_964654525.1 uncultured Vampirovibrionales bacterium
ACGGCACAACCGGTGAAGATGTGACCCATACGGTGAAAACCATTATGAGTCTTCCCCTGTCTTGCCAAGATATAACTCGTGCATTTTCTATTTCTGGTGATTTTGAGGTGCGCGGTGAGGTGCTGATGCCAGTTTCAACATTCAAAGCCTTGAATCAAGAGCGTGAAGAAGCCGGAGAACCTCTTTTTGCCAATCCCCGTAATGCCGCAGCAGGGGCGCTGCGGCAACTGGATCCCAAAATAGCCGCCTCCCGCAAACTGGATATGTACTGCTACTGGGCGCGTTTTACTGATCAGAGGTTGCATTCCTCACAACAACAAACCTTACAGTCCCTTGACAAGCTTGGCTTTAAGACCAACCCCCACCGTAAGCTGTGCAAAACAGTGCAAGAGATTCAGGAATTTATCACCCACTGGGAGAGTGCCCGGCACAATCTACCCTATGCTACAGACGGGGTGGTCCTCAAAATCAATCATTTCGGGCTTCAGGAGACCTTAGGCAACACTGCCAAAAGTCCACGTTGGGCGATTGCCTACAAATACGCCCCCGAAGTGCAAGAAACCACTGTGTTGGATATTGAATTTAGCGTGGGCCGAACGGGAATTATTACCCCGGTGGCGATTTTAGCCCCAGTGTTTATTGCCGGCAGCACGGTACAGCGGGCCACGTTGCATAATTTTGAAGAGCTCGCCAAAAAAGACGTGCGTATTGGGGATCGCGTCCGTGTGCATAAAGCCGCAGAGATTATCCCCGAAATTTTGGAAGTGCTGCTAGCCCATCGACAGGAGAATACACCGGCCGTCACCGGACCCACTGAATGTCCTGCCTGTGGTTCTCAAACGTTCCAGTTGCCAGGAGAAGTGGCCTTGCGCTGCGGCAATGTGGGAGGATGTCAAGCTCAAATTGAAACCCGCCTGTCTCACTGGGTGAGTAAACACGCGATGAATATTGACGGGGTCGGAGCTTCCCTGATTCATCAACTGGTCGAGGCTGGTTTAGTCACACAACCCCTTGATTTCTATTTATTGAGTAAAGAAGATTTACTCTCCTTAGAGCGGATGGGAGATAAATCTGCCGATAATGTCCTTGCTGCCATTGAAAGCAGTAAAAAACGGCCCTTTTCTGCCCTGTTATATGCTCTTGGCATTCGGCATGTGGGCAGAGAAACGGCGCAAATACTGGCAAATGCCTTTCACAGTGTGGCGCAATTGCAAGCGGCTTCGATTGAAAATCTAACCGCGCTGGACGGGATAGGTCCGCAACTGGCAGAAAGCGTTTTTTCTTTTTTTGCTGACCCCCTTCAAGCACATTTACTCTCACGGTTGCACGAAACGGGCTTGATGCTGTCTCAGCCAGAGAGTGACAAGGGCCTGTTAAGCGCAGAGTATCCCCAATTTTGGGCCGGCACAACCTGGGTGCTGACCGGAACATTGCCTACCCTGACGCGAGATCAAGCTGAAACATTGATTAGACGACACGGAGGAAAACCCAGTGGGTCTGTGAGTAAAAAAACCTTTGCGGTCCTGGTGGGAGATAATCCTGGCTCTAAATACGACAAAGCCCTTGCCTTGGGGGTTGCTTGCTGGGACGAGGCAACGTTTCTTGAAATGATAAATCATTCTTGTACTCAGATTCAGAACCCCTTAAAATAAAGCACTTGCTTTACAAGTAGTCCGTCCTAACAGGAAGTATTCCTCCCATGTTTTCTCCCTTTCGACCGGATGATTCCGATTACGCTGCTGAAGATCTCCACGTGTTTGAAATACGGGGGATAACCGGATTTTTCACGCTGATTGTGGGTGTTATTCTTGCAGTGGCATGTGTGACCTTGTTGCCTGCTGCCATTGTGATGGTGTTTTGGAATGCTTTCGTGTTTGAGACCATTCAGGGCCCTGAGATTCAGCTTTTTCAAGGTTTTTTAATCTGGACGCTGATTGTGTTACTCATAAAACTCTTTGCAGACCCGCAGATCCATTTCGAGTTTAAGCAAATTTCGCATTCTGAAGACGGGAGAGATGGGAAAAAATAGTGATTACCCCAGTTTTTAGGACATGGTTTGATATTTCTTGGTTTTGAATCGGGCTTGGTTTTTGAGGGAGGTTTTTGTTAAAGTAGATTTTCGCTATCGTGATTGACAGCGAAGATTTACGGGAAACCTGACTCGCGTGCGCTCGTAGCTCAGCTGGATAGAGTGACGGCCTCCGAAGCCGTAGGTCGCGCGTTCGAATCGCGCCGAGCGCATAGATTTTACCGTTGTTTTACCACTATATTTTTCTTTATTTAAGGAGTTACCCCCTCTATGAACCTCTTGATGATAGCCATTGTTTGCGGGCTTGTGGCAATTGTGTATGGATTTTTTACCCGCAGCTGGATTCTAAGCCAGGATGCTGGCAATCAACGGATGCAAGACATTGCCAGTGCCATTCAAGAGGGTGCTAAAGCTTACATGAAGCGACAATACACCACGATTGCTATTACGGCAGTGATTTTGACGTTGGTTTTATTTTTTGTTTTCCAAATGCAAAAGCACAGTACTGAATACGGCCTGTGGGTCGCCGGTGGCTTTTTACTGGGTGCCATTTTGAGCGGTGCTGCTGGGTTTGTCGGCATGTTTGTTTCTGTTAATGCCAACGTGAGAACTGCTGAAGCCGCCAAAAAAGGGATGAATGCCGCGATGGACATCGCCTTTAAAGGTGGAGCCGTCACCGGGATGCTGGTGGTCGGATTGGCGCTGTTGGGCGTCGCTGGCTTTTACTATGGTGTGCAGAATTCCCCCGAACTCTTCCCCAGTATCGTTGGCTTGGCTTTTGGTTCTAGCTTAATCAGTGTTTTCGCTCGTCTCGGCGGTGGGATTTACACCAAGGCTGCTGACGTGGGTGCCGATTTGGTTGGGAAAGTGGAAGCCGGTATCCCTGAAGATGATCCCAGAAACCCTGCCGTTATTGCCGATAACGTGGGTGATAACGTAGGTGATTGTGCCGGGATGGCTGCTGACCTGTTTGAAACATATGCCGTGACTGTGGTTGCAGCGATGTTTTTGGGTGATCTCCTCTTTGCTCACAATCAGCAAGCTGTTTTATACCCCCTATTGCTTGGAGGCGTGTCCATTATCGCTTCGATTATTGGGACCTTCTTTGTCAAAGTCGGTGCGGATAATAACCCGATGAAGGCCCTCTACAAAGGGTTGTATTCTGCTATTTTGTTGTCTTTATTGTTTATCGCAGCAGTGACCTGGCAGTTTTTCCCCCAAGGGTTAAGCGGTGGAGAGATTGCACTCAGTGTTGATCAGCTATTTTTATCCGCTGTAGTTGGCATTGTTGTTACGATCGCACTGGTATTAATTACAGATTAC
>CAZZIY010000240.1:0-3331 GCA_964654525.1 uncultured Vampirovibrionales bacterium
ACGGGGGTTGATTTGCTGAAAGAGCAGATTTTGGTCGCCGCAGGCCAACCCCTTCGCTTTACGCAAGAGGATGTGCGTTTCCATGGCCACGCCATTGAATGCCGCATCAATGCAGAAGACTCTGATAAAAACTTTATGCCTTGTCCTGGTAAGGTAGATGGTTACTTGCCACCAGGAGGACCAGGCGTGCGCGTGGACAGTCATATGTATACGGGCTATAGTATTCCTCCCTTTTACGATTCGTTGATGGCCAAAGTGATCACATACGGTGATACGCGAGAAGAGGCGATGATTCGGATGCGCCGGGCACTCAATGAGTTTGGGATTACCGGCGTGAAGACCACAATTCCATTCCATCTGCGGCTTTTGGACAATGCCGCGTTTGCTGATGGTAAAGAAGTGTATACGGATTTTATTGTCCGACACGCCTTGGCTTGACCCTAACAGTCCTAAATCAGATAATCGCAGCGATATGGTAACTGGAGAGACAGATAATGTTCATCAATTTTGGATGTTCCGCCGCACAGTCCGCCCAATTTGCTGGGACTAAGCGCGGAACAACCACTGCCAAGACTGGGAAACCTTGTGCCGAAAAAATTCCACGTCCACAACCTACCAGTCCCGTTGACAGGTTAAGACATACCTTAGGGCATCGTTATGAGCCCCCGCAACCCCCGGTTATGTTTCCACTGACTGCTGCGGGGAAACCATTTCCAGGTAAATAATGGACTGGGTCAAAAAATGCTCGTGTTGAATTAAAGCAATCGACGAAGGGGAGTTTTTTATGTTTATCAATTTTGGTTGCTCTGCTACACAGGCGGCTCAATTTGCCGGTAAAAAAGGCAAAAAAAAGCCTGAAAAACCTCCAGAGCGAGGGAAACAGCAGCCTAAAAATCCAGAATTGCCCATTACAACATACGCTCAGGGTGAAGAAGGCGGACTCAGCCCCATTCAACCGCCAACCCCTCCTAAAAAACCCGGTGGACGCAAAAGAACCGAGTGTTTTCCGAAGTAAACAAGAATACAAGAATACTTGTGGCAAAACGACTTTTGTCGTAATATCGCGACATACTGTGTGGGATTTGATTTAGGAGTTTGATGGTGATGCACATCGGAGTAAACCGTCCTATTGGGTTTGGGCAAATCAGAAGAAATAGTCGAGGGAAATCGGCCGCGTCAGTTCTTGCAGGTCAAGCCCCCTCAAAACGGCCTCCTGGGGGGCAAACAACTCGAGGTTTGGGGATGACTCTCCAGGATATCGGGATGCCGCTTCCAACGGAGGCAGAGTTGGCCGAAATGCAAGCCTGGGTGGATCGTGAGTTTGATCAGGCCAAGCTTCCCACTTGGAAAAGTTTACGCTCGTAGTTTAGTGTGTAACACTTCCTATCTTTTGATGCGTAAAACAGCACGCAGCAATATTTGATTGTTTTTATTTTAATAGTAACTCCATTTTGTTATTGTCTGCTTTTGGGGTGCTATTAACTCATGACCCATCATCACTCAGTGTTTGAAACTGTTTTACAAGAGTCACGTCTGATTAAGCTGCCGCTTAGCTCAGAGGTGCCGAAAAACGCGCTCATCACGATTGCGCGAGATATTCACGATATTCAAGGTATCTCAAACTTAACGGAACCAGACAGAAATCGTTATACGGTTAACCTTGCAGAATCTGTCATTTGCCTGCCGACACAAGAGGCAATCCGAGCGTTTGCTTGTTAGTTTAAATTTCTGGTTTGCCGTAACGAGCTTCTAGTGCTTTGATCAGCACGTATTTGGCGTCCTTATCCCAGACAAAGACGAGTCGACGTTCGTGTTCTTGTTGCGGTGAGGCAATGCCCAGAGGTAAAGTCGAGACTTCGGCGAGATCCACCACGCTACTGGCGGTCTTCACCCAAATGGGCTCTTTGGCTGGTCGCTTTTGGTACAGTGGCTTGGTTTTGACCACAGTTTCTTCCAGGCAAAACGTCATAGAAAGCTGATGCTGGTGGTAGTAGTCCTCAACAGCCTCGTAAACAGGGCCTAGGGAATCAAAGGCTTCATGAATCCCGTATTTGGTGAGATCCACAAATTTCAAAATATCGTGCCGCAGTAGGCGATTGGCCAATGTTTTTAGGAGTGCGTCTTCGGCATTATCTGCCCACCCGTGGATAGCCTGCCACAGATAATAATCATCCAGGCGGATATAATCGTCCAGACTCAAGCTGTGTCCGTGTCGAATCAGCTGGTACAGGGCTTCTGCTGGATTGCCTGTACTGATGTGATTGTCTCTGGCCCAAGCAAAACGCTCCAGCGTTTTTTTAAGCAGCGCTTCAGAGGCCTTATCCAGAGAATGAAGCGCCATTTTGTAAGCCTGGTGCCTACCAAAGAGGTAATGCTCTACGGCAGGAACAGCCTCTTCACGAACAGCGACCAAAGGTCTGGCATTGGGGCCCACATCGATGAGTAAATTCCCAATAATACGCTGCCCTTCAATCCGGCCGTATTGCACCCCGAGAAAATGGCTATCACGCTGGAGATAGTCTAGTCGGTCCATATCCAGCTGGCTGGATATCAAAGAGGCAAGGTAATGCTTCGGGCGCTCGCCTTGGCCCATGAAATCTAGGACGGCGTTGCCCAAATTGGATTGATACCGATTCCAGACGGTATTTAACTCTTCATCTTCGCGTAAAATACGGGCATTCCAGTGAGTATCGTGAGAGAGTCCGCTATCGAGTAAGCCGAGAACGTCTTCCAGTGTGTGCGAAAGCGGTGTATGTCCAATATCGTGGATTAATATTCCCAATAACAAGAGTCTCTCGTAGGTAATGCCCGTGTCTTCGTAGGTGGACTCTAAGTAATCACGGGTTTCGTCTACTCGTTTTAAGAATTGAATCGCCTGAATCATAAGATGGGTTGAGCCCAGACTATGGACAAAGCGACTGTGAGTGGCGTTGGGGAAAACGAATTCTGCCAGTCCCATCTGTTTAATGCGCCGCAGTCGTTGAAATGCCTTGCTGTTGATCACATCGAGCAACAGCCGGTGCGTTTCTTCCAGACGGTCAAACTGGATGATCCCGTGAATTGGGTCGGCAACGGACATCCAGCGGTTTCTTAACGGCACGTTTTGGGATTCCTTTTTGTAATCATCTTATTGTAGCAATATTTATAGGTAACCCCGGCAATATTGCCTGTAAACGCACAAAAAATCCGTCATAGGGTTTACTTAGTTAGCGTCTTTCTACCTATACGAGTGAGAAATTTAAAGATCTGCCGATGACCGTTTCAATCTCCAATCATAGCCCTGAGTTGCACCATTCTAAGAGGGTCTTGCCGTTATCTCGGCGGCAGGCGT
>CAZZIY010000241.1:0-3312 GCA_964654525.1 uncultured Vampirovibrionales bacterium
CAAGGTGAAATAGCATCATTGATCTGCTGAATACCACGCTGCCATTCTTGGCGAGACAAATCTGAAGGGCTGAATTTTTTGATGGTCTCCCATTGGCTGCGACTGGTTTGTTGTGGCCAATTGATGTCATTGTTGAGGTGCTGCTCGAAATAGGGATCCGTTTCATATAGAAAAGGAATCCCTGCTTGAACCGTGAGACCGAACTGCCTGAAGAGTCCGCTAAAACCTGCCGCAATGGTGGTTTTTCCGCAACGAGGATAAACACTGGTAATCAACAGGTGATGAAATGTATGGAATGATTGCTGTGGCTTACTCACGGGGAAGCTCCTCAGCGTATAAAACGCCGTCATCAGCCTCAGTTTCATCAAACGGAGCCGTGGTACTATCAGTAGCCAATACGATCCAGGACGAAGAGGGGCTGATAACACTCTGTGGGTGAGGGTCTGCTTCCATTGTAATGGGCTGAAGCAGTAATTTCTTGATAAAGGACACTTCATTGGCGCGATCAGGCAGTTTCCCAGTTAATTTCTCAAACAGTAAGTGCTTCAACATTCTCCCAATCGCTTTTCCTGAGGGGACACCGAGTTCTAAAAGATCATCCCCGTTAAGTTCTGTTTTTAGATGCGCCCACTTCCGGCGGTATACATCAATGGCTTGCCTTACAAGTTTGATTGAAAGGGACTCAGGTCGCTTGATAGAAAGGATAGCAGCCAACAGGGCGGCAAGTGGTACTTCATGGAGCACCTCATAAATTTCTGCTGGTGGAGCTTTTTCTTGAATCCTAGCCAGCTTCTGCGACATTTGCAACTGATGAAAGGCCTCCAGACATTCCCTTTCTGCTCGGGTCAGGATAAGTCTTTCTATGGTTTCGGCCTGAAGGTCCTCTGAGAAAGGCTCTAAAAGCAAGCAGAGTTGAATTTCCCAAATAATCGTATCAGTTAGCACGTGAGGCCCAAAATGTTGTCTGAGTTGAATTAGATTTGGGTAGAAGCCATTAAACTGCTTTTGCCAATGGGCTTGGATGTCTTTCCATACCTCAGCCGAGAGAGTGCCCAGGTGCATATTGGCTAATGTGAGAACTTTCTCTGAGATAAAATAGTCCATCCAGTGGGTCTTTGGGTCGTTATCCAGAGTTTCTGTTTGGTTTGTAAAAGCCAGAAGAAATGATTTGAGCTCGCTCTTAATCCGCTCCCCTCCCCCGCGGTAACACTGTCCGCCATATTCAAAAAACATGTCAATTAAATAGTGGGTGGTGGGTGATAATTCAAATTGTTTGCGTGTTAAAAACTTTAGGGCTCTTAGAATCCGGCTGGGGTCTTCAAAAAACGAGGCACTGTGCAGTATCTTGAGAGTCTTAGAATGAATATCTTGGATTCCACGGGTATAGTCGATAATTTCTCCCAGTTTGTTAATAGACATTGCAAGCGAATTGACGGTGAAATCTCTGCGGTGGATGTCTAATTTAAGAGGAACTCCTCTGTCTGTCACTGTGGGCAGAGCGCCGCAACTATCATAATGCTCTTTTCGGGTTGATGCAAAATCAAAGGCGATTTGAGTTTTGTACTCTAGCTTGGCAGTCCCAAAATCTGGAAACATCTCTACTAGTGTAAAGTTTCGTGATTGAGAAGCTATCCACTGGCAACAAGCAATAGCATCTCCTTCCACGGTGATGTCGACATCTTGAATCTCCAAACGACGGTGCTCTGCCAAAAGGGCATCTCGAGTAATCCCACCAATCACAAAAGCTGTAAAATCTCCTCGGTTTAAAAGAGACTGGAGCTCATAAAGAGCAGCCACAAAGCTGCCAGGAAAATAACGCGTTAATTGTCGTGTAAATGTTTCTGAAATGGCGTGTACTGCTTTTTCCTCCAATTGTTTTTCTTCTGTCGTTTGTTGAGAAATAGATGTCGTTGGGTCAAGGCATAAATCATCCACCCTCATAGCAATTGCGCGGACGGGCATATAGCCAAGCCCCATTCCCTGCATTAGTTTTAAGGCAGCAATATCCACCACAAGTCGAGGTGGGGCTGCAGCCTCCTCCGTTAAAGTAAGAATCCAGGGAGAAGAGGCCTCTTCCGCCAAGTGTTTCCCCATCGGGGGGAGGCACTGTATGGCATCGTCAATTGAAAGTGAAGCGGAGATTTCCATGATGGATACCATTGTATCAACACCGGTCTATAAATACTGGCTTGCCTTTGGCTTTGGGTCCCGGGTATTCTGAGATCTAAGTTAGCCCAAGTTCTCATCGAGAGATATTGAGATATAAAGCCTATGACTCCCCATACTGACAAACCAGAACTGAGACAATTCCCCCGGATGACGCTCCATTGTGATTGCGGCAATGAGTTCAATGTCAACGTGATTCGGTTGAGAAACAGCCAACCCGTCCTGTGTCAAATCTGCGGCGAGGAGTTTCCCCTCGATTTGGGAGAAACCTTTGCCAAAGCCCTTTACGATTTATTTGCAGTGAAGCATGAGCTGGAAAACCGAAAAAGTCCTTTTGACATTTCGTTTATCTATAAGTCCACCTTCAAACAGCCCCCGGCGCCGTATCCATTTTCTGAATCGGACTTTGAAAGCTAATAGTATATATTTGGCCTTATTTTTGGCCTTATTATGGGGTCTTAACCATTTCAGGTGTATTATTAAAGCTGGTGTGATTCCCCCAGCGGGTATATAAATCGTGAGCCAGACCAAGCTGATCCATCACTTTCCCCAAAGTGTAGTTAATTTGCCCGTCCATTGACTGGAAGTCTTTGAGGTAGAAGGTGAGGACTGGTGGAATAATACACACGCCACACTGTGAGAGGGTGAGCAAATTTTTGAGATGAATTTGATTGAGAGGGCTCTCTCTGGGGACAATAATTAGTTTGCGGTGCTCTTTCAAGGTCACGTCAGCGGCTCGAGAAACCAGATTATCGCCAATTCCGGCAGCAATTCGTCCCAGCGTGCCCATCGAACATGGGGTAATGACCATTCCTCGGGTTAAGTGTGTTCCGCTAGAGGGGGGGGCGTCTAATTCATGATTGCCAAATACTTTGAGGAGCCTGGTCTTCTCGGCTGGTAGTCCTAGGTGTTGGATAATGCGTTCACTTTTTTCCTGCCCGCTCACCTTGAAATTGAGTTCTTCAAAGATGACTTGCAGCGATTTTTCGGTCATCACCAGCTCGACAGGGCAGTTTTGTTGCAGTAGAACCTCAATCATTCTAAAGCCTAGGATACTTCCTGAAGCCCCCGTAATACCAACCACAACGGGGAGATTGTTGGGTGAAAGACTTTGATTGTTAAGGTCTGTCAGGTTCATCTTCGTAA
>CAZZIY010000242.1:0-3238 GCA_964654525.1 uncultured Vampirovibrionales bacterium
AAATTTTTACTGCGTCCCGAATCATCAGCGCAGGATATAGGGCTAACAAAAGAGACATGACCGTAAGCAAGATGTTGGTGAAGTCTTTCATTCCTACTCCCTACTTATTAAAGAAATTACTTCTTGCTGGGTATTCTTGCGACTGGATGGGTCAAACTTAGGGCAAAAAGAAAATTTTAGGCAATAAAAAGCACCTCGGATACAGGTCTAAATGCTCCCTGAGACCCATGGTGGGCGGTACTGGACTCGAACCAGTGACCTCCACAATGTCAATGTGATGCGCTACCAACTGCGCCAACCGCCCGCAAGCCACAGGAATTTTTGTTGCACTACTATCGGCCAAACGCCCGTGAAAGTCAAACGGGTAATACCCGGTAAAAAAACGCCCACGGCTTGAATTTAGGTCGGCTTGAATTTACAGTGGCAAGTGGGAAGGCGGACTTAGCAAATAACATGCACACTGAAATACACACTAAAAAGCATACCCTCTCCAAACCGCTGAAATTGGCACTAGAGATCGCCCGTGGCTACGCCGGATGGTATTTTCTGGGCATTACGGCCCTGCTCGGCACCAATGCGCTGGGAGTCATGCTGCCGCATTATATTCAGCAAGCCATTAATGAGCTCTCTCGAAGCACCACTGTGAAAGATAGCACCCTAGAGAATTTACACCAGATACTCACCCCTTTTTTGATCACCTTGTGCAGCATGTTTGTGGTTCGGATCGCCTCTAGACAGTGCCTCCTCGGGGTTGGCAGACAAATCGAGCATGATACGCTGAACCGGTTATTTCGGCATATTTTACGCCAGCCGGTGACGTTTTTCGCCCAACACCCATCCGGAGAGCTTCTCTCCCGGGTCACCAACGATGTTCAAGCAATTCGCTACGCCAGCAGTGGTGGGGTGATGTTGAGTTTTAACACGCTCTTTGCTTATGCCACCAGCCTGCCGATGATGTGGGCAATTAGCCCGAAACTCACGGTCGTTTCTATGATGCTGTACCCAATCACCATCGGGCTGATGACGCACTTAACCCGCAAAATAAAACGCATCTACCAACACGTTCAAGAAATTCTCAGCGAAATCAGCCAACACGCCCAAGAAAGCTACGCCGGGATTCACGTCATTCAAGCTTACAGCCGCGAAAAAACAGAGGCTGCTGTGATGCAAAGCCATAGCCAGGCCTACTTAGACGCCAATCAAGAGCTGATTCGAGACCGGGTTTGGCTTTTTCTCGTCATGGCGATGATCACCAGCCTCAGCGTGCTCGTCGTCCTGTGTGAAGGCGGACAAGAAGTGATTCTCAAACAGATCCCGATGGGGGCCTTTGTCGCCTTTGCCTTCTATTTGGAAAGACTCGCCTGGCCAACAGCCGCCTTTGGTTGGGCGCTGTCCACGTTTTTCCAAGGGGCTGCTGCCTCAGAAAGGCTCTATGAGCTTTTAGAATCACCTCCCGAAGAGCACTCAAACAAAAATCCCTCCTCAGAAAGAGTCTCCTCACCGAGAGTCTCCTCTCCAAAAATCCGAAGCCTGATCTTGGATTGGCCGGAGCAACAAAAACACTTGCAAATCGAGCGCGGGGAGTTACTGGTGATTGTTGGACCCGTCGGTTCTGGAAAAACCACCTTGCTCCATGCCTTGAGCGGTCTGACTGAACTTCCTTCAGGGCTCAGAGCCTTCTTTGAATACGAAAACGGGTCACGTTGCGATATCACAACGCTGGATCTCCAGACCTTGCGTGGAAACTCTAGCCTGCTCACCCAGCAGAATTTTCTGTTTTCAACCACCATTGAGAAAAATTTGGCTCTGGGGCTGAGTCGACCGAGTTCCCAAAACACGATCGCATCCAGTGACATCAAAACTGCAGTCTCCCAGTGTGCGATTGAAGATGAAATTACCGCCATGCCTGAGGGGTATCAGACCCTGGTTGGGGAAAGAGGCATGAGCCTCTCCGGAGGACAGCGGCAGCGGTTGGCTCTGGCTCGAACACTCTTAAAACCGGCCACGGTGTTGCTTTTTGATGATCCATTTTCTCATGTTGATAGCGAAACTGAGGCGGTTATTTTACGAAATTTTCAGCACCTCGATCATTTCAAATCCTGTATTACAGTAATTGCCACCCACCGCCTGTCGATCGCGCCTCTGGCCACGTCTATTTTGGTACTCAATCACCAGGGTCACGTTGACAGCATTGGGACTCACACACAACTACTCTCTCAAAGCTACTTATATCAATCCTTACAGATGCGAGAAAGCCTGTTAAGTTCATGAGTCAATCCTTACTTCCAGATGAGAAAACCTTAAATCAAGAAGCTGCGCAAGGTACAGCCAATCATTTACAGGATATACACCTCCTGAATAAGCTCTGGCCCTTTCTAAAGCCAGATTCAAAGGATTTGTTTCTCTCTTTGGCCTTGCTCATCCCGGCCACCCTGTCACAGGTGTCCATGCCCTTTATTGTGAAACAGGCCCTCGACGGGCCGATTCGACTCGGCGATATCAACGGACTCTGGCAATACTGCGGGTTGTTTTTGATCGCCTTTGCGGTGCATTATAGTGCCCGCTTTCAGGTGATGTCTCGCTCTCAGCAAGTGGGCCAAAGAATTGTGTTTCGCCTGAGAAACACCCTGTACCAAGAACTTACACACCGCTCTGCAACGTTTTTTCAGTCCATCCCGCTCGGTAAACTCGTGGCCAGAACCACCTCAGATGTTGAAAATGTGAGCGAAATGTTCGCCTCCGGGGGTATTTCCATTGTGATGGATATCATCGTGATTGTGGGGGTCATGATCGCACTCTGGGTGATGTCTCCTGGATTGGCCTTGGTTGTTTACAGTTGTTTTGCCGTATTGCTTTTGGCCTTAGAGCTTCTCAGGCGGGGTTCTCGTCACGCCTACAACCAGATACGCGTGCGCGTGGGCCAGATGAGTGGGTTTTTACAAGAAAACTTTGCCGGCATCGATGTGGTGAAGATTTACCAGCGTGAAACTTTTCATGCCGAAGACTTTGAGCGCCTTAACCGAAAAAATCTATCGGCCAATCAGGCTTCTGTCTTTTTTGATTCAACAATCACTGCAACAGTGGAACTCTTAATGTATCTGGCCATCATTGCTGTTCTGTGGTTTGGGGGAGAGGCCCTGCACCAATGAACACTCACACTGGGACTGCTGGTTGGCTTTTTCCAATTGGTCCAGATGGCCTTTGAGCCAATGGACGATCTCAGCCAAAAATACACGGT
>CAZZIY010000243.1:0-3229 GCA_964654525.1 uncultured Vampirovibrionales bacterium
GATCGATGGGGTTCACCCGGCATTGTCTGGTTTTATGTCTCATGCAGAAGACTGGCACCATTTACCAGTACACTTTTGTTCATGGATGGTCTTAAATGCAGCTCATCCGGATTTACAGGAAACCCTTCGGGCCTTACACACTGCACCAGACGATTTGAGCGGTCTATTGCTGAATCAGTGCGGGGAGGCTTCGAAAATACATGAAGAAATGCTGGAGGAAGTTATTGCCGGTACAGAGATTCGATTGGTAGGCCGAGTGCCTAAGGTCGATTTAAACAGCAGTCAGGACCGTCAGCGTCTGTGTCACTGTTTAAAAGATGCCTTACTTCGCTTGGATCTTCCGCCCCTCTTTGAGGCATTGGACTTGGACGGTGAGCCCCTCTCATGAGCACTTTTCTGCCCTGGGTCTGTGGGTGTTTACTGCTATATGGAATATTGATACTCGGTCTAGGCCGGTTTTTCTCCCGTAAAATAATATCGATATTGGATTTTTTTCTGGCGGGTCGAAGTTTGTCCACGTGGCCTGTGGCCTTTACATTCACGGCTGCTTGGTTTGGAGCTGCATCCACCATTGGCTCTGTCAATGCATATCATCAACTGGGGTTGAGTGGTCTCTGGGAGTTAGCCATCCCCTCGTTACTCTCTTGTATAGTGATTAGCGTTTTTTTTTCTAAGAGAGTGAACCGTCAACAGGCCATGTCGCAACCAGAAGCAATAGCCCTGCATTACGGGCCGGCTGGGAGGGCTTTGCTATCCTGTGTCATCCTGGCGTCTAGTACAACCTTGGTTGGTTCTCAATTGGTGGCGGCGGGTCAACTCCTGCACAGTGTTTTAAATATAGATATTACCATTGGCACCATTGGATTTGCCTTATTTGTGGTGTCGTATTCTGCCCTGGGAGGATACTTCACAGTGGTGATTACGGACATGACACAGACCTTGTTTTTTACAACGGCACTGTTGATGCTTGGGGGGTTCTCACTGTGGGCGGTGTGGCAGCACTATCCTCAGGTTGATCTTGCTGTCGCTGCGATTACCCAATTAAAGGGTGCCAGTTTCTGGCGTCTCGATGTGGACTGGTGGCATCATTGTGCCCTGGTGATCACCTTTGTCCTGGCTTGGTCCGTTGCACCAGAAATGTGGCAGCGGATGACCTCTTGCCGATCAGAGGCAATGGCAGAACAGGCTGCTTGGCGAGCTAGCATTTGTTTGGCATTTTTGTTCCTCTGTGTTCTGTTGATCGGGATTTGTAGTGTTTTGCTGGTCCCTATTTCAGCAAAAACAGAACCCGTTTTGGTCCATTTGGCAATGCTGTTACCGCATCCTATGTTGTTCTGTATAGTAATATTAGGGATATTGGCTGCCGTGGGGTCTACAATGGACTCATCGATCAATGTGAGCAGTCTCACCGTGACTCATGATCTTTATCAGGCCCTCTTTCGCCCCAATGCAACAGAGAAAGAACTGATCTGGATCAGCCGAATTTCAACCGTGTTAGTGGTGATTCCCGCAGTGGTGATTGCACTGTGCTTTCAGGATATTATTCGAATCTTGTGGATATCGGCGGATATCTATGCGTCATGTATGTTTGTGCCCATTGTGGGGCTGTTGTGGCAGAAGAATTCCACCCATAATTCTGGCCGTAATTCTGGTTTATGGGCCATGGGGCTGGGGGCTGTGGCGGTAGTGCTGTCGGCCAGCCAACAATACCATTGGTTGGGTGTAACGGAACTTCTCTATTGGCCGCAGTGGCCGTATTCCACCTTGCTGGGCGTGGCAATGAGTGCGTTAGGGTATTTTTTGGTTGCTCCTTTGGTTGCTCCCTTGATGGAAAACTTAAGGAAGGCTGCCAAGAGGCCGAAGCCATAGTCTCTTTTTCTGGCTTTAACCAACGTAAGAAGATGGCATTGGTGATCAGCGGGCGAATAAACCCGTGACTAATGGTACTGAGAGCCATACCGCCCACAAATTGGGCGATAGTTTTAACGGGTTTTCCAGAAAAGGCTTTGCCAGTAACCCAAACACCGCCGTAATAAGAAATAAACCACAGTGCCGCACTCACGCATTGGCGAACAATTTCTTGTCGAACCAGGAGTAAACGTTCTTTGTCTGGGAGTCCTGACCGTTTAAGTTGAATATTGGTGACAATGGGCGTCAGTATGGCGGCTGGGACGTAGGTCATCCCATTTAAATGCACTAATAGGCGGGCTTGATCCATTTCTCCAATATTTTGCACCCAGCGACTCCAGCCCGATGGGTTGTACGGGTTGGGCAGAATATGAGGTGTTATGGGTAAGGGCTTTGGCATGAGAGTTCTTGCTGGTTCTCCAGAGAAAGTGTGTTTAGTGTGATAACACCCCTGAAGCGCCAGAATTTCCAAGTACATGTTCTGGCGGCTTTGCGGTAGGATAGGGGACACATTAACGCACAAAGCTGTATGTGTGTCCTGGTTTTTAAGAAAAGTCTTGCGGGAGAAAATTGCCTGATGCCTTCTGTCTCTACCACCCAAGATCAAGAACGCTCTGCTGGACAAAATGTAACGCAACCCTTGCTGCTTCGTGCCTGTTACGGGGAAGCGTTAGAACGCCCCCCTGTCTGGATGATGCGTCAAGCCGGTCGTTACATGCCGGAGTACCGTGCAGTGCGAGAGAAGGTCTCTTTTCTAGACTTATGCAAAACCCCGGATTTAGCAGCGGAAGTCTCTCTGCAACCACTCACTGCCTTTGGGATGGATGCAGTGATTATGTTTTCGGATATTCTGGTCATTCCAGAAGCGATGGGCTGCCCGGTGCGTTTTACAGAATCTGTGGGTCCGGTGTTTGATCATCCCATTCGGACGCCTGGCGATATTGAGCGGCTCAAAGGGATTGATCCCAATCAGGATTTGGACTACGTGATGAAAATCCTGGGCACACTTCGCGCGGAGCTTTCCAATAAACCACAGACAGCGCTCATTGGATTCTCTGGAGCCCCGTGGACACTTGCCAGCTATATGATTGAAGGGGGTGGATCCCGCAATTTTACGCATTTGAAGTCGCTGATGTGGAATGAACCCCAGCAGCTGCATCGTTTGCTGGAGAAAATCACCACCGCGGTGAGCGCTTACCTAAACGGGCAAATTGAAGCGGGCGCCCAAGTGGTTCAACTGTTTGATACCTGGGCAGGGATTTTGCCCTTACCCCTGTATCAGCAGTTTGTTCAGCCGTACCACCAGAAAATTATTCAGTCT
>CAZZIY010000244.1:0-3208 GCA_964654525.1 uncultured Vampirovibrionales bacterium
ATTCGGCAGTTAAGGAGTATGAAAATGGTGCATATGGCTAAAAGCACGAAGTATTTTGAACTTTTCGGAGGCACAACCCTGGCACCGTCAGGGTGAGCACCGAAAATTCAAAAGAAGAAGTGATTTTAGTCAGATGCGCCATTTTCAGTCCCGCAACTGCCGAATTTAGGTTTAGCCACCTGCACCATTTTCGTTCTCCTTAACTACCGAACTTAGGGTAAAAGACGCAGTTATTTGATTTGCGCTCCACCGCTCAAACTTGATTGCAGCTTCTGTGAGACAATAAGCTGCCCAGTACTGACTTGAATTGGATCTTATCAAGGTGACCTGTGTATCAGATGTGGTATCTCTTGAAGTGGGCCGCTTCGTAGTTTTGCTGCCGTGAACTTCTTTTGCGTCCAAGATTTGCAAAAGCTCCCGCTTTACAGCGTCCTTTTGTTGATCTTCGCCATAACGAAGGATGATCATAGCGGCTCGAAAAAAATCATCAACGGGTCTTTGCTTTTTAAAGGCTAAATACTCTTTACTATATTGCTCGTTAGCGATTGTTCGGGCCGAAGCGAGCGATTCTTTTATCTGAGCAAGCTCGTCCTCGGAAGGTGTAGATTGAGGATTTCCCCAAGCGAATTCTCTGAGCCTATCGACCGTATTTGTCTGAGTGCTTTGCATAAAATACCCTGAATACTCAACGCACGTAAAAAAATGGCTCTACAAACAAGCTGTCTGCATATGCCGATTACTCAAAGTCTGGCAACTGTGTTCGATTACAGGTGCTACTGAGATCCCCGCAGTTCAATCCCTCCACAGTATCCTTCCAGAGGTTGCAAACAGGTATCTGTGCCATGCCCCAATAAAACGCCATCGACCCCTAAGATATGCTGTTTTATTTGTCTTAGTCAAAAAATCTCGATTCGATTGATGCAGTATCTAATTGAGAGCAGTATTTTCAACCAGCTAGCGCCTCTTCATAGATCCGCGCCGGGGGCTCCCTAAGATCCCAAACTAGTCCACACCACGAGAGGGCTTTTAAGATATAGTGCGAAATATCGATCTCCCACCAGTAAAACCCTTGGCGCTCCGAGCCCGGATAGCGGTGGTGATTGTTGTGCCACCCTTCGCCAAGAGTGATCAGCGCCAGAAGAAAGCTATTGCGACTATCATCGCCTGTCTTAAATCGCGCAGTCCCGATAATGTGAGCCAGAGAATTAATACAAAACGTACCGTGGTAGAGTAACGTTGTGCTGATGCAGAAGCCCCAGACAAACATCTGAAGCGGCCCAGTACCTAACCACGGCCACATCGCCTGACATAAATAACCAAAACCGCTTACAATACCGATCAGTACAACGGGGGGAACGAGGTGGTATTTATCGAGCCAACGTAGCTCTGGATATTTCATCAGGTCACGCACAAGCTCATTGCGTGTGCCGATGTACTGTGTGCTTAGAACCCAGCCTACATGAGCCCACCATAATCCGTAAATCCTGGGTGGGTGTATATCCTCCTCAGTATCTGAGTATTGGTGGTGATGTCTGTGATGCGATGCCCACCAGATAGGGCCCTTCTGAGCTGATGAGGCGCCAAGAAAAGCCAGTAGGAATTGAAACAACCGGCTGGTCTTGTAAGTTCTATGGGAGAAGTAGCGATGGTAGACCCCCGTAATCCCAAACATCCTAACAACGTAGAGCGCTAAGCAAACAACCAAGGCGGCCCAACTAAAGCCACACACAAGCACCAGCAGGCACCCCAAGTGGATCGCCCAAAAGGCTGATTGCTTTAGGATATTGTATGGATGTAGTGGTTGTCCGGCTGTGGTCATAGTCCTCTGTAGGATATGCAAGTTTGTATCCGCAAACGTTGGTGCCTCATGAGATACCAGGGGCTCAGTTTGCCGAGCCACCCTGATAGTATTCGAATTGGGGTTAGATGCAAGGGCTGGGGGCTGACTGGTAGCCACAAATACCCGAGACCACATCTGTAGCAAGAAATCTGAAAACTTTAAAATAGACAAAGAGAAAAACAGAACAATGAGAATAAAAATACCTTTACTCGCTGTTCTCGGGTTCTCTTTGTTCAATTTTATTTTTTAATCACACCGCAGTAGTCGCTTTTGATGCTTTGCTGCCCTTATTTACTCGGATTATGGAGACTTGTGGCTAATAGTCAGGGGGAGGGTGTGATATTTTGGGTTCCAGCGGATGGGGGTTGGCTGATTAGAGAAGGTATCTCTAGTAAGTCCGAGACGGCTTGCCGCATGCGGATAAAATGAGGGGATTCCTGTTGCCCCTTAGCGAGACAAAACACATCTCTTACAATCCAGTCGTTCATCAATTGATCTGACAGGTACATCGTAATTCCATGCTCCGTAACTGTACGTGGTCGATCGGTTTCAGTGTTATAAGTTCCCTCTAAACGCCGCATATCTTCAAAGAACTGTTTGGCGACCCCAAAATTTTCGTTTCCTGGAGAATTTTTTCCAATTTCCTCACTAATCTTCTCAAGTCCGGCAACGAAGGAAACTTTAGCGCGTAGAATTAATGGCGAAATGTTTACTCGATTATTAACAGCCTTTGTAATCAGCGTTTCGGCGCGCTCTCTTAGAGCCTTCACTTCCCCTGATTCAACCTCCGAAATCCTGCCACCCACTATGTTGCGTGCGAGAGTGACAAGATCCCTGCTAAGTGCTGCATACTCAGCCACCGTGGTTGTGCAGGCATTCTTTGCGCTGGCCGTTTGCTGCATCATACCTACCTCCAAAAATATCAATCTTTACAGTTATGAAGAGTATCAAACTCCAAGTATCATAACGTATGAGCGTAATCTATCTCAACCCCTCCGGCCTGGAGGGGCTATCTTGTCAATCTAGTTAACATTAGGCACTTGGAACGCATCCACCTACCCCCTTAAATCGGGACTATGAGTTCAACCTAAATTAGTCAGTTAAGGCTGATGAAAGTGGCCCAGGGTGCTAAAAAGCACCATTTTCATCCTCCCTAATCCGTATTTTTCACGAAGCCCGCTGCGCTCGCCGTGAAAAATGCTCCAAATTCCTCCGCTGCGCTTCGGAATTAGCAAGCACTTCCTTGCACTTGCTCGCCCGAATCTTGCACTTTCGTGCAATATTCGGGCTAACTGCTGAATTTAACTTCATACGGATTATCCTAAATTCGGCAGTTAAGGAGAACGAAAATGGTGCAGGTGGCTAAAA
>CAZZIY010000245.1:0-3189 GCA_964654525.1 uncultured Vampirovibrionales bacterium
GGGGTCGTCTCATCACCACCCAAGAGTGTGAGCAGGCTATTGGTAATGGGTTTCTTTATGGTGGTCGGTGTAATACCGTGCTCAAGATTATAATTCTCTTGTTTTTCGCGGCGTCTTTTTGTTTCTGAAATCGCCCGCTCCATGCTTGGTGTGACTGTATCAGCGTAAAGTATTACTTTCCCCGCGGCGTTGCGTGCTGCCCGACCGATGGTTTGAATTAGGCTGCCTTCGGAGCGCAGAAATCCTTCTTTATCGGCATCCATAATCACCACCAAGCTCACTTCCGGGAGATCGAGGCCTTCACGAAGCAGGTTTACCCCAATCAGCACATCGAATTCACCCAGACGTAAGTCGCGAATAATCTCCACACGCTCCAAAGGTTTGATATCACTATGAAGATATCTGACCCTCACTTGGCGAGACTCAAAATACTCAGTCAAATCCTCTGCCATCCGCTTGGTCAGGGTAGTAATTAATACCCGTTCCTCTAGCTCCGTTCGTTTTAAGATTTCTTGATGCAAGTCATCCACCTGGTAACGGGTGGGGCGAACTTCAACCAGCGGATCTAATAAGCCTGTGGGGCGAATAATTTGCTCTACAACTTGACTAGAGTGTTGCATTTCATAAGGGCCTGGGGTCGCAGAAACAAACACACGCTGGCCAACCCGATCAATAAACTCTTCAAAGGTCAGCGGACGGTTATCACGAGCACACGGTAGGCGAAAACCGTAATCGATCAGGGTGTCTTTACGGGATCGATCTCCGTGGGCCATCCCCCGAAGTTGCGGCATTGTGACATGAGACTCATCGACAAACAGCAGAAAGTCCTTGGGGAAATAATCAACCAGGGTTTTAGGCGGTTGTCCCGGCTGTCTGCGCTCAAAAATACGGCTGTAATTTTCAATGCCGGTGCAGTAGCCAAGCTCCTTAATCATTTCTAAGTCTCGACGAGTTCGCTGCTCCAAGCGTTGGGCTTCAATCAATTTTCCAATACTGGCCAACTGCTGGACGCGCTCTTCGAGCTCCAGACGAATTTGTCCACAAGCATAGTCAATATCATCGGCGTTGGCGACATAGTGAATGGCGGGATAGATCACCGCCTCTTCCAACATCTCTAAAATTTCTCCCGTCACCGGTTCAACAATTCTGAGACTTTCGATCTCATCGCCAAACAGCTCGATTCTGAGAATTCGCTCTTCGTAAGCCGGTTGTATCTCAATGATATCGCCTCTGACCCGAAAGCATCCTCGCTTTTGTTCAATGTCATTGCGCAAATACTGGTTTCGGATCAGACGCTTGAGTAGTTTTTCCCGGGGCATTTCTTGGCCCACTTCAACGCGAATGGCCGCATTAAAATAATTTTCTGGCAAACCCAGACCGTAGACACAACTCACACTAGCGACAACAATCACATCTCGCCGTTCAAACAAACTGCGTGTGGCAGAGTGGCGAAGACGGTCAATTTCATCATTAATACTGGCGGTTTTTTCGATGTAGGTATCTGTCCGCGGGATATAGGCCTCAGGTTGATAGTAGTCATAATAGCTAATAAAGTATTCAACCGCATTTTCGGGAAAAAACTCTTTCATTTCGTTATAAAGTTGGGCTGCCAGCGTTTTATTGTGGGAAAAAATCAGGGCAGGACGCTGTAAAGCATTAATGATATTGGCAATGGTAAAAGTTTTCCCAGAGCCAGTGACCCCAAGGAGCGTTTGCGCGTCTTCTCCGCGACGAAGCCCATCAAGCAGCGCGGCGATTGCGGCGGGTTGATCCCCTGCGGGTTGATATGAGGTTTGCAGTAAAAACGGACGTTCTTTCATCAGAAGCCCATTCTAGTGCTCGCTTCTCGATTTATCCAGTTGAAACTTTTCTGGCTAATTCAATTTTCGAGCAGTTTCTCCAGCGCTTTTCGAGCTGCTGGATAAGCACTGGCATTACCATGCGCTCGGGTACGAGTCTCATAATCGTCTTGATACTGGGTAATATAATAAAACCCACCATTACCGTCCGGCATAGGGACCATCACGGGGCTTTCTCCGACTTTAACCCGGTAAGTTTCTGTCCACGGGACTGTTGTCAAAACCTCTTTCAAGGCTTCTCTCAGAGAGAAGGAAACATCTGGATTCTCAACAATCGCATCGCCTGCATTCATTGCGCCCCAAAAAACCTGCCCACTGGAGTCAGAAAGTCCTTTCAGTATCAACGAAATTTTCTCTTTTGACGGCACTTTTAGCTCTGTCAATAACGTGAATATTCTCTCTCGGACGGAAGCCTCCTGGCTCTTAGTAAATTGCTCCTGGAGAAAGTTCAGACGCTCGTTAGCAGGAATGGTCTGATATTGCTTTTGCATCGTGTCTGCTGGTCTTTCACACCCAGCAGGTGCCAAACACGCCAAACCCACAATTGCAGAGGCCAGCAGGGTTTTCAACGGCTTTTTACCAGCAAACTGGATATCTACTGGCTGAGAGAGATTGAACTGAGACGTTTTTAATTGAGAAGAATGTTTGAGATTGACTGGTGAATAGGCCCTATAGGGCTTATTCATTGGCATTTTCATCCGCATCAAGATACATCCCCATGTCACGACATCACAAGTGCAAGAAATCAGTCCGTAGGGGCCAGCAATATACACACAGCATCATACACATCATACACAACGTCACACACAATACAGACATAGCAGGCACTCTTCTTATTCTAACAAACCGTAAAACTACCGTCCAGCAATGTTCACAGCCACTTTGGGAACACGCTGGTTAATCAAGCGTCTTCGGGGTACAGTCAGCCCAAAGGTTGATTAGTGCTGGTTCTGCCCAAACCACCTTGTCATTTAAGTGACACTTATCTGTAAAAAGAAACTTAACACCTATGATACTTACTGCGATAAATCCCCTGACTACGATCCAAGCCTTATTTGAAGGGGTCACGCTGATTGCCTCGCCGTGTATTTTACCCGTGCTCCCGTTAATTCTCTCCAGTAGTATTTCTGGTGATGTTTCCAGCACCGCGGGCAAGAGTTATCTCCGTTCGTACGGGGTTCTGGCTGGCTTTGTGGTTACATTTAGCGCTTTTACACTCTTATCGCGACAATTATTACAGTATCTAGGAATTCAACCCCAATGGTTACAGCTATTTGCAGAGGCTATGTTGATTTTAATGGGGCTCATTCTTTGCTCTGAAAAACTCTCT
>CAZZIY010000246.1:0-3163 GCA_964654525.1 uncultured Vampirovibrionales bacterium
TGGAATTGAGCGCGTGGTCTGCGGCACACTGGATCCCAACCCCTTGGTCAGTGGAAGTGGACGAGATCGCCTGCAAAACGCCCGTATTTCCGTGCGCTACGGTTTTCTGGAAGAAGCGTGCCAGCGGTTAAACGAGATTTTCTTTCATCAAATTAGCACTCAAAGTGCCTTTATTACAGTCAAAATGGCGACCACACTGGACGGAAAAATTGCCACCCGCAGTGATCAACGACAATGGATCACCGGGCCTCTGGCACAACAGTACACCCACCAACTCAGACATCAATACGATGCGGTTTTAACCACCGCAGAGACCGTTCGTTGTGATGATCCTGCTCTTACGGTGCGCGTCATTCCGGATATCACCCGTCAACCCATACGGTTGATCCTCGACCGCCGTTTCAGGCTCAACCCTGCGCAATATCAAATCTTTAACACAGCTGTTGCCCCGGTCTGGGTATTCACCTCTAACAGACAGCACCATAGTGGACACGCGGCGCTTGCCAAAGAGATGGGTGTTCAGGTCTTTGAGATCCGGGAAAACGGCCTGGGGCTTGAGCTTAATGATGTCTTTGATATTGTTAACCGCAGCGGGCTTACCAGTGTGCTGGTAGAAGCCGGGGGAAAGCTTGCCGGAAGGCTCGTCAATCAAGGATTTTGTCAGAAGATACTACTCTTCCAAACGAACCGACTCCTGCCAGATCCGCAAGCCAAATCCTCATTTTGTGACGGGGTTCAATTCAAGCTCGAAGACGGCATTCAACTGAAGCTAGACGGTATCCAACAACTGGAGAAAGACCGGGTCCTGAGTTTGACCCCTATTTGGTGATAGTGACTTTTTCTGCCCCATCGGTTTCGAGCAGTTGGACTTGAACACGCTCAGAAACAGCTGTGGGTAGATTTTTTCCGACAAAATTAGGGCTAATGGGCAACTGACGGTGCCCTCGGTCCAACAATACCAGCAACTGCACCGTGGCGGGACGGCCAAAGTCATTAAGAGCGTCCAAAGCCGCACGAACGGTACGGCCACTAAAAATCACATCATCCACCAGGATCACGTGCTTGCCGCTTAAGTCGACAGGAATATCACTGGCCTGGGTAGGCTTCAGCGAGTGAGCCGAATCATCCCGGTACAGCGTGATATCCAGTGTTCCAACGGGGACTGACCGTTCTTCAAACGTTTCAATCAAACGACCAATGCGGCGGGCCAGAATATCTCCACGGGTCACTACTCCCAAGAGTACAATGTCTTTCACACCCCGGTTGGCTTCAATCAACTCATGGGTAAGCCGTTTTAGCATCCGCTCAATATCATCGGCAGTTAAAATAGTGGTTTCTACTTTATTACCGGCCATCATTTCTGTCATAAAGCACTCCTAAAAGGGTTTGGGCTTTTCGTAAACACTCGCGGTATTCATCACCCGCCACAGAGTCGGCCACAATGCCAGCACCCACGTGAATAGTGGCATCATACGTCAAAGACGGCATTTTGCCTACGACCGGAGAGAGCCACAAGGTCCGAATCAGAATATTTGACTTAAGTGAGAGTAACGTTCTTCCATCAGAAGCGATGGAAAACGTTCCGGCGCTTCCAGTATAAAGGCCTCTATCCACGGCTTCATATTGATTCAGCAGTTGAATACAGCGAATTTTGGGGCATCCCGTAATGGTCCCGCCCGGAAACATTGCCTGAAGAACGGCAAATAGATCGATATTCTCTTGCAAAGTTCCCCGGACCAAGCTCACAATATGCGTGATATGGGGGTAACGCTCGAGCACCATCAGTTCAGGAACATCGACAGTCCCGGCTCGGCAAATACGGCCCAGATCGTTACGGATTAAATCGACCAGCATCAAGTGTTCTGCTCGCTCCTTGGGGTTTTGACGGAGTATTTCTCCAATGGCACAGTCCTCTTCGGTGCTGCCCCCACGGCCCCGAGTCCCAGCAATCGGCCGGGAATAAATCATGCGGTCTTCTTGCAAACCCTCTTTTTGCAAACTCACCAGCATTTCTGGGGAGTTGCTCAGCAGATATCCCCAAGGTGTTTTTGCCATCATCGCATAGGGTGCAGAAAACGGCGGAGGGCTACTCGCCAAAATCCGTGTAAATAGAGACCAGGGTGACGCTTCTTTTAAATCCAACCGACGCTGAAGCATGAAGGACAGATTGGCCTGATAGACTTCACCGACCTGAATAGCATTTAAAATGTGAGAGACCTTGGTGGCAAAACTGTTGGGGGTTTCAGAAGGCCTCCAGCCTTTTAATAACTCGTCTGTTGGCAGCCCTGCTGGGGCCAATTGGAGAGTTTCGATTGGCGTCTGGCTGTCCAGACTCATCTGGTCCTGCCAAAAAGCTAAAATTTCGGGCCAAAGCGCTTCAGCCATCTCATCAGGCGTCCACAATTCAAGTATCGCAGTTTCAGGGTGCCAGCGAAGTTCGATCTCAAAGGCCACAAGACAATATAGCGGTTGCTTAACGGGATAAGAAAGCTTAGACAGTGATTTTAAAACAGGCTCAAACAGCTGACATGCCTGATAAGAAAGCAATAACCAGGTATTTCCTTGAGTGAGATCCACACCTGCCCTTGCACAGGCCTGGGGAAAATACTGAAAGGGGTTTTCCGCAGTGGCTTCTGGATCTAAATCGGTTAAGTCCCTTGCTTGACTCACCACCACCGCTGGAGACCATTGAAAACGGTGGTAGTCTTGTCCACCCCAGCCCGGTGGGGTCCACACTGCGTAGGAATCATTTTCAGATTGATTCAGAAATTGACGTTCAGCCCATCTGGCCAGGGATTCTGGATGAATGGTTTTGGCCACAGAAGGCTCAAGAACACAAGATCGGTAAGCCATTACCGACTCAACACAGCCAAGGCCGCTTCAGTCACTGCATCTTCTATCACCGCATTGGCATAAACAGCCTGTACGTCTTCTTGATTCTCAATCGCCTCTAACAGCTTCATCAATAAGACGGCTTGGGCAGTATCACTAATTTCCACGGTGTTTTGAGGTCTGCGGGTCATTTCGGCCGACTGAATCAACCATCCAGCGTGTGAAAGTGCCTCACAAACGTCATTGAGTCGATCCGGCTCGGTGAAAATTTCACAAAGATTATCCTCTGGACTCGCCACAAAATCTGCGGCACCCGCATCAATCGCTGCCT
>CAZZIY010000247.1:0-3118 GCA_964654525.1 uncultured Vampirovibrionales bacterium
AACAATTTTGTATATGTGTCACGACTATCCCGAAAAAGGCAAAGAAGCACAGTGGCTATCGACGGTTGGCGAAGAAAAGGCTAAGAACAAGTTTATTCATCAAGGTATTGACGTTGAAACTTACATTCTCCAACGTGAATCGCGTGATAAAACATTGGGGGTCCCCCATTTGATTTTGCCATCTCTGCAGGTGAATTTGCGGGCAGGCGCTTTAGGGCAAAGCCAACACAACAACATCGTTTATCTCAAACTACCCCTTAATCAATTATAAAGTGGATAAAACGCAATGAAATCCGCCTTACCACCTGATGGATTTTGATACGACCAACCCTCACCCGGGTCAAAGGCAGCGAAGCTGACTGGCAGAACCGGGGTCCAGATATAAGAGGAAGAGAGGGGCAATACCGATATCACTGACAGAGGATGAATATTCTGTCGGGTGGTAAGGAAATCACCACAAAAGAGTTGATTTTCTTTTATAAATCTTTTATCTCTCAGTTTATAATTTTAAAGAAGGATGTTTCATGGGATTTTTAAGGGTATTTATTTGTGCTTTTTTTGGTTTAATATCAAATATTTGCGCTTCTGAAACAATGCCGACGCTGACCCCGTTAAAATTAACTCCTTCCCCTATGACGCTAAGCGGATCCACGCCATCAACTCAAGTCCAAACATTAATTTTAGATAGTGCTTCCCTGATAGGCACCGGCGCCTCGCCTTTTCTATCCGCAACAGCTTCCCCTCCTCTTACATCAGCAACGGGCTTGGCCTCGGCACAAAGCCCTTCTATGGAAACAGTACGCCTACCCGGTCAGACCAACGTACTTTCCGTAAAACCGGAAACGGAAAATGAGGGGAAAAGAACAGGAAAAATCCAGAAACAGCCCACAGTTTTTCCATTTGCTCAGAGTCAGCCACCTCAAGATGTAGACCCTGAACAAAGAGCTTCTGATGGACTAACGGGTATACACCTTTGTATTAATTCTCTCAGGCAACAGATCCCCCCCAAAGGTCATATTTCTCAGGAAGAAGCACAACAATTGGCCGATGGAATCAAGGGATTGCATGATTATATTATCGATATGCATCACCTTCATTTACAACCCGCGCCATCGGCCTTAAATTCGCCTCAAGCAAGCTCAAAGCAACAAGGAGTCGATTACTTACAGAGTGTTTCTCGAACTGGTCGACTTCGTAATCATCCAGATCCAAGTCAGGCAAAGAGGAATCCACCCCATTCTCAGCACTCCAGTCAAATACCTATTGACGCCTCGCAACCTTCTGGTTCTAGAGAAGCAGAGATTCCCTCTTTAGACGCCCCAAGAACAATGTTTACGGGCAAAAAAAGTCCTCATGGTTGCCATAGGTTTGGTTCTTGCGGGCGTGACACAGGGAATTCATTATTTTCACGGTACAAATGAAACAAATGTACAAATTATTTCTTCGTCCCTCGCTACACCATTGCTGATGGTTTATGGTTTGGGTGCAGGCTATCTCTTAAGCAAGAGAAATGACTGACAATTGCGTACCAAATGCTGGCGCCCCTTCATGAAAGCTGCGCCGACAGCTAAAATAAGAGTCCGTGTTCGTATAGGTATTTTGTGGCGAAGGTCGGGTTTCAACACCAAGATCTGTCAGCTGATCTAGCACAAAGGCTGGCAAGTCCAAATAAAATTGATCAGGGCCAGAGGGTTTGAGATAGTTTGTGGGAAAGTATTGGCTCACATCTTGCCGAACCTCATAAGATTCAGCCCAAATACACGGACCAATAGATGCTTTGAGGTTTTGCCGCGACACCCCTTGGCTTTCTAAACATTCAATGGTTTTGGCTACAATGCCACCTTGAGCACTGCGCCATCCGGCATGGATAGCTCCAATCCACGCACTTTTTTGATCTGCCAGCAAGATCGGGACACAATCAGCCGTTTGAATGCCCAACACAACACCTGGTGTTTGGGAGATCATGGCATCCCCTGGCGTTTTGGAAAGGTCGGCATCCGATGTCACCAAAACGACCTCAACCCCATGGACTTGATTCAGAGTGACAAGAGAACGAGATTGCTGGGTCAAAGCTTGCACAATACGGCGACGATTTTCAGATACATTTTCTGGGGGATCCCCCTTTTTAAAACCTACATTCAAACTATTAAACATGCCATCGCTGACGCCACCCTGACGACCAAAAAAACCTGCTTTAACGTGCGGACCTAAGGCGGCTGGAATAAAGGGGATCATGCTTCCACCTCAAGCACCTTAAAGAGCGTGCCCATATGAGATGGGCTTGTTAAACGCACAGCAGCCGTCATCAACTGCTCTTGCTGTGAGGGTGTTGCCTTCTGACACAGTTGTTGTGTACGCGCTTCAATCCCATAGGATGCAAGGAATTGCCCCATAGTTGTGATTTTATTATTGGCCAAACCTGCAGCCGTAAACACCTGAGACAAAGCCTGAAAATCCACATGAAACGTCAAATCAACCTCACCCGGCGTACCCAGCGGAGATTCGTAACGATGATAACGAAGGGCTTGCAGCGTATCTCCTGAGCCTTCAACATACCCATAGTCAATGATCAGTGCAGCGCCACCATGGCCTTTCAAATGATGGGCAAGCGTTTGGGCATAAAGTTGACCCAAAGGCGAGGACTCGCGAATAGCTTGAGAGTCTGCATTAAAGGCAAAGCCAGGCTCTTGCCAAACAACAAGCCGCTCAAGCCATTGGCCAGAGTCTGTTTGATAATGCTGTTGATGGGGCAGCGCATCAAAAAATTCGTTGGCGATAAAAATTGTTGGACCCTGGGGAAGCGTCTCTGTGTCTTGATGCCAGGTGGCTGTGGGAACTTTCTCTTGCTGACGCTCTTTAAGAACGGGACTCCACTCCACAAAGTGAATATCCAGGCTATTTGAAAACACTGGCCAATTTTGAGCCATACGCATTAGATCTGCCATAAGTGTCCCGTTACCAGGCCCGAGCTCAACCAGATAAATCTTGCCCGGCTTATTCAAGCGTTCCCATTGCTGAAATACCCACAAACCAATGAGCTCACCAAAAACCTGAGTCATCTCAGGGGCTGTGATGTAATCTCCATCCCCACCAATGGGCCTATGGGTGCTGTAATAAC
>CAZZIY010000248.1:0-3110 GCA_964654525.1 uncultured Vampirovibrionales bacterium
CTCGCCAGAGTCAATCGTGATACCGCGGAGTTTGAGATTATATTGATTGGGTGGGAGTTGAAGGTTGTCACGCACCCGAACAGAAGGCAAGACCAGACCAAATTCCAAGGCCATTTGTCGTCGAATTTGAGAAATCCTCTCCAGTAGATCCCCGCCTGAATCCACTTCTATCAAGGGGACCAATCGATAGCCAATCTCGAGTTCTAGCACTTCAACCTGCATCAGTTCCAGAATGCTTTCAGTCGTCGCCTTTTTCCGTTTGGTGTCCGTGGCTTCTTGTCGTTTATCTTCTGCCTCTTTATCTTGTTTTAGTCGTTCTGTTTTTTTGTTCTCTTGTACCAACAAGAATGAAGCGCCTCCTGCAATGGCACCAATCACCAAGAACGGTAAGTTTGGAAGCCCTGGGACCAAGGCCATGGTTAAAAACAGTCCTCCCACAATGCCCAACACTTTGGGATTGGTAAACATCTGAGCACCAATATCTTCTCCCAAAGAATGGTCTGTAGCTGAGACACGGGTGACCAAAATACCGGTAGCCACCGAAATAATCAGGGCTGGGATTTGGGAGACCAAACCTTCCCCTACGGTTAAAATCGTGTACGTCGCGGCGGCATCACCAATGGGCATTTTCAGCTGGACCACACCAATGATTAAGCCACCCACAATGTTGACAATGGTAATAATAATGGCGGCAATCGCATCGCCTTTGACAAATTTACTGGCACCGTCCATGGTTCCATAAAAATCCGCTTCTTTTTGTATCGTCATCCGCCGGCGTTTGGCTTCTTTATCATCGATCAGACCGGCGTTTAGATCCGCATCAATGCTCAACTGTTTTCCGGGCATTGCATCCAAAGTAAAACGGGCTGCCACTTCTGAAACCCTACCAGCACCGTTGGTCACAACGATAAAGTTAATCACCACCAGAATAATAAATATCAGAAAACCCACCACAAAATTGCCGCCAATAACGAAGGAGCCAAAGGAGTGAATGACTTGGCCGGCTTGTGCGTATAGCAGAATCAATCGAGTCGAGCTCACGTTGAGCCCTAAGCGAAACAGGGTCGCAATTAGCAAAATTGTGGGAAACGTTGAATACTGCAAGGCTTCGTTGGTATAAATCGTCACCAATAAAATCGTAAGAGAAAAGGCAATATTGATAGTCAGTAAAATATCTAGCACAATGGACGGCAGAGGCAGTAAAATCATCGCCACAATCAACACCATGCCCACCGCAAAAAGCACGTCGTTGTGACGTAAGAGTTGCTTCCAACTCATCGGGGATAATGCTGCTTGTGGGGTTGCCACGGTATGAAAAACTCCTGTTTATTTATCTTGGTCAGACTCGTTTAGCCTTTGCTCTTCGGCCTTTTTGCTTATTAAAGACAAACGCCAAAACTTGCGCCACCCCGACAAAGAGTTCTGGGGGAATCATTGAGTCCACTTCGACCAACTTATACAGTGCTCTGGCAAGTGGTTTATTTTCAACAATCGGCACATTGTGCTCTTTGGCCACTTCTCGAATTTTCATCGCAAAGTGATCCACCCCCTTGGCCACCACTTTAGGCGCTGGGCTTACATCAGGATCGTACTTAATCACAATTGAAAAGTGTGTCGGGTTGGTAATAACGACATCTGCTGTGGGCACAGAGGTTAATTGCCGCTTGCGGGTCATCTGTATCCCCATCTGGCGAATCCGGTGCTTGATCATCGGATCCCCGTCACTGTTGCGGCGTTCTTCTTTAATTTCTTGCTTACTCATCCGCATCTGTTTTTCAAACTCGTAGCGTTGATAAAAATAGTCTGCAATTCCCAACACCAAAAAAATCACCACGGACCAGACGGTAATTTCTTGCAATACCGTCATTAAAATATTGACGCTACGGGCAAGATCGTCGTATTTCCCCATGGCCATCAGTTCCGACATATGTCCGTTTAGTAGCCAGTAGGCAGCCATAGCAATAATGGCCATTTTCAACACTGCCTTGGCTGCTTCGATTACGGCACGCATCGAAAAAATTCGCTTAAAGCCTTGAAGTGGATTTATTTTTTCAAATTTGGGCTGAATCGCTTTAACCGTAAATAAAGGTTTCACCTGAATAATATTGCTGAGTGTGGCCATCACCGCAACACCGACAAAAAAGGGGGCTACCAACAAAAAACATGTTTGTAACATACTGACCATCAGCACATTCACTTCGGGTCGACCAATATGCGGATGCAAAAGCGCTTTAGTATAGAGGGATTCAGTCGTACTCACCAAGGTATTGTAGGTATAAGGTCCAAAAAATCCCATAATCAATGTTGCCGTTGACAGTACCACCGCCCCATTTAAGTCATTACTTTTAGCAACTTGGCCTTGCTCTCTGGCGTCTGCCAGCCGCTTTGGTGTTGGTTTTTCTGTTTTATCGCTAGACCCACCCGACATGGGTTACTCCTTATGCTTTATAAAGCACCACTACCTGCTGAATTAGCGCGGCATATTGTTTAGACAAAAAATCAAGAGTAAACGGCATCGCACTGGCCATTAATGACAGGCCCAAAATCACTTTTAATGGGAGCGCCACCATAAAAATATTCATTTGTGGATTAACTTTCGCCACAAAAGCGAGTCCCACCTCTGTGACAAATAAAACACCGAGTACCGGGATCCCCAAATAGAAAGCCACCAAAAAAATATGCGCACTGAGATCTAGATACCGTGTGGTAATAAGTTCCATCGACGGCCAAGGATGCCCCAGTGGAATGAGTTGAAAACTTCGGTTTAAAGCCACAATGAGTCCATGATGAATATTTAAATTTAGGAATAAAATCGTGGCCGTCATCGCATACACCTGACTCAGAATCGGGATTTGTGTCCCCGTTTGGGGGTCCAACACGTTGGCAACAGAAATACCCATCTGGACGCTGAGATATTCCCCAGCCATCCGCACGCCGGCAAACAGTAAATCAGCAGCAAATCCAATCAAAAACCCAATGCCCAGTTCTTGAATGGCTAGCACTGTAAATTGGATCACATCTTTGGGCACCACGTAGCTTTTAGCGGTAGCGTAAAATGGAAACAGCACCAACAACACCCCGATAGAAAGGCCAATTTTAACTTGTTGTGG
>CAZZIY010000249.1:0-3102 GCA_964654525.1 uncultured Vampirovibrionales bacterium
ACATATTAGCGAATTTGGTTTGCTAGAACTGTCTCGTCAACGCCTGAGTCCAAGCCTTGTCGAGTCAAATTTCACAGTTTGTACACAATGCCAGGGTACGGGAACAATTCGCTCTATTGAATCTTCGGCCTTGATGATCTTGCGTGCTATTGAAGCAGAAGGTCTGAAAGGGCACATCAAAGAATTAATGGCCATGGTACCGCCGAATGTGGATTTGTACCTGTTGAATCAAAAGCGTCAAATGTTGATGGATATTGAGGTTCGCTGCAATTTTCATGTGATTATTCAACGTGACCATACGCTTCATGGCCAAGAATATCAGCTTCAGGTCTTGGCTGAACACGTTGATGAAACAGTGACGGTGGAGGAAGATGCACCTGCGGTTATTGTGAAAAAAGTAGAACCTGGGGAAATTCGCTCTTCTCATCGTCATCGGGGTAAAAAGACAGAGGCCAAAGAGGCTGCAGAGTCTAAGGAAGAGCGGGAAGAAAAAGAAACTGCTGATGCTGCAACAGACGATAGACCCAGTCGTTCACGTAAGCGACGTGATCGCAAGCGTCGCCGTCGTTCGAGCGAGCAAGGTAATGCAGTGGCTCAAGAGACAGTGGCGGATGTTGTTGTGCAAGAACCACGGTCCGAAACCACTTCAGGACAACCGGCTCAAACGTCAGAGACGATTGCATCTGAAGATCAAAACACTGAAGATGGCCGGAATCATCGTCGTCGTAATCGCCGTCGTCGAGGGCATGCCTATATGCGCATGCGCCAAAGCGAGCCACGGGAAAACTTTTCTGTAACAGTTTCTGAGGGAGAGCGTATGCCTCAACCCTCGTCTGAGGCTCAGCAGCCTAAAACGTCTTCCACGACAGAGCCCTCTCAAAAGCCTATAGTGGCAGATCAATCCGCAAAACCAATACGAGGCAAGGGACGCAAATCTGACAGCCCCCGTCCAGAAAAGACAACACAGGCATCAGGATCAGCCAATGAGGATAAGGTCGTTGAGATGCCTTCCAAAACACCGGCAAAACGTGCGGTGAAAAAAGAGTCAGAAACGTCGACAGAAACAAAATCAGGCGAAGAGAAGAAACCAGCTCGCAAAGGCTGGTGGAAACGCTTGCTTGAATCCTAAAATTCTGGGAAGGAGGCAGATCATGTTGCAACGATGGATCATGGCTCTGCTTTTTTCCCTGTCTTATGCTCTCGCATCAGAAATCCATGAAAATTCTCTCATTATTGACGAAGAGGCAGGAAGTCTTGTGCAAGGATGGGTCGATACACTGGCCAAGGCCGCAGGCTTAAAAAGCAAAGTTCGTGTTTATTTTTTGGCCTCTCGTCAGGTGAATGCGGGTGCCACATCGGGTTCGCGGATTATTGTGAACACAGGATTAATTGATAAATGTCAGAATGTGGGCCAATTTTTAGGCGTTTTGGCTCATGAAATTGGGCACATTGAAGGCGGCCATATTGTTAAGATTGAAGATGCTGGACAGCGGGCCACTATTCCTGCTGCGATGGCGGTGATTTTAGGCGCTGCAGCCGCTATGGCTACGGGACATGGTGAAGCGTTGATGGCCGGTATGGCCTCTGGTAGCCATGTCTATGAACGACTCATGCTTAAATTTACGCGTGCCCAAGAATCTGCCAGCGATCAGGCAGCTGTTGTGATGGCTAAAAAACTCGATTGGCCTTGGCTAACCCAGGGATTGTCAGACTTTTTGAAAATATTGGGCGCCATGGATATGAACCCTGGCCGGGATCCTTATTGCCAAACACACCCCCCAACGCCTGAGCGTGTTGCAACCTTAAAAACCCATCTGCCACAAAACCCCATGAAGGCTCCCCAAGATATGGAGGCCGCTTTTCAACGGATTCGTGCCAAATTCGCAGGTTATTTAGATGTGCCTCAAAACGTTTTGAAGCGTTATCCTGAAAGCGATACTAGTACGTCGGCCCGTTATGCCCGTGCCATTGCGTATTATCGCATGCATAAAGTGAGTCAAAGCCTTGAATTCGTCAATGGTTTGATTCAAGAGCAACCCAATAATCCGTTTTTCCATGAGTTAAAAGGCCAAATTTGCCTTGAGACAGCCAATGTCGCCCCAGCGAAAGAGGCCTTTCGAAAGGCGTTGCAGTTGCGTCCTCAGGCCAAAACATATCGATTTACGCTGGCCCAAGTTTTGATTGATAGTCCATCGTCCAAAGATTGGTCTGAAGCTTTGAAGCTATTGCGTAGTCTTGCTATTGAGAATGATGAAACATTGCCGGCCTGGCGATTGTTGGCGACGGCCTATGGAAAACTGGATCAGCCAGCTTTGGCGGCTTGGTGTTTGGCTGAGGAAGCTTGTAACCAGGATAATTATATTTTAGCGAAACAGCACGCTCAAAGGGCCATTAAAATGGGCGTTTCAGATAGCCTTGCCCTTAGTCGCCTGCGTGTGATTCTGGATACCGAAAACAAACCAGCTTTACGTACGTTTTCATAAACTATCCATTTACGAAAGTTGACAGAGAAGTTTTTCGACCAAGTTAAAAAATTCAGGTGCTTGGATTTGATTGATCCAAAGAGCTTGGTATTTTTCAGTGGCGTGAGTTTGGCGAATAAGGCTTTGGCCACGTCGTTGGGCATCTTGGGTTTCGATTTTAATCTGTACTTGAATTCCTGAAAACAAGTGAGGTTTGAGAAGATATCCAATGGTGCAAGGGTCATGTAAGGGGCCGCCAGGCAAGCCGAGGGATTTTTGTTCTTGAAGACTATGATAAGCCATCATATCGGCGGCAGTTTTAGCATGGGGTCCAATTTGTGAAAGGTTTTCAAGCCAGTCTGAAGTGACTAAGGCCTGATGCGTTACATCCAGTCCCAAAAGAACGATGGGAAGTGGGTGTTGAAAAACAATATGGGCGGCATCGGGATCGACATAAAAATTAAATTCCGCATAGGGTGTGATATTGCCTTGCTGAGAGGATCCGCCCATGATGACAAGTTGTTCAATTTTGGGAATGATTCTGGGTTCAATGATCAGGGCCCGGGCAATGTTTGTCAGCGGTCCTGTTGCAACAAGGGTGATGGGGTTGGATGTGAGCATAAGGGTTTCTATCAGGGCT
>CAZZIY010000250.1:0-3100 GCA_964654525.1 uncultured Vampirovibrionales bacterium
GATGCCCTCTATGAAGTACTAAGTGATATTAACGGAGGTGATTACTGGCCTCAGTGGAAATCAGCTCAAGACAGAAATCTATTTAATACAACGTCTGAAGCAGAAGCCCTTAGCGCTAAAAGCCGCATTGCTGAAATAAAAGCATCTCACGCGGCTGCTTTAGAAACCTATTACCTAACCCAATTCATAGCTGCCAAGCAGCGAGATGCTTTTGTGAAACAGGCCGGCGCCAACGGGGTAAAACTTCTGGCTGACCGACAAGTTGCCTTTTCAGACCGTGACGTCTGGGGCTATCAAAATTTATTTCTACCGGGTTACCAACTGGGCTGTCCGCCCGATTACTTTTCTAAGTCAGGCCAGGCCTGGGGCTTCCCGGTGCTGAATCCTGACCAGATATATACCCCAGAAGGGAAACTCGGGCCCGCTGCAGCTTTACTCGAGAGTTTATTTGACAAAATCCTGACCGAAAACCCTGGTGGTGTTCGCATTGACCATATTGTGGGGCTTATAGATCCCTGGGTATACCCCATAGGCAAAGGGGCACGGCCAGAAGAGGGCGGGGCAAGATTGTATTCATCACCCGAAAACCCAGATTTATCACGTTTCAGCCGGGTAAGCGGTCAGGATGTTGATACGCAAGTCGGCCCAGAGCACGTCCACCGAGTCAAAGAGTCCGCCCTGTCTGCTACCACAGTTGCCCGTTATAGTGAAATTGTGCGACTCATTCTCGACCGGGCTGCTGCCAAAGGGATCCCCAAAGAAGCGATGATCTGTGAAGATTTGGGGACACTGACCAATCCTGTAAAGGCCGTTATGACCAGTTTACAACTGCCAGGGATCCGGGTGACCCAGTTTGCTGACCCCACTCAAGATAACCATTTGTACCGAGGCAAGAATGTGGAAGCCCGTCACTGGATAACCCCAGGCACTCACGACAATGTCCCAATCTCTGTTTGGGCTTCGTCCTTGCCCAACGATGGCCAGCGTCAAGCCCATGCGGGGGCCCTGGCCGCAGAACTATCTCCCGATCAAGACCCAGCTCCCTTACGTGACTCTCTTCTAAATGATCACACGGCCTTGGTTCGAGCAAAAATTGCCGAACTCTTTGCCAGCCCCTCCAGAAATGTGCAGATCTTCTTTGCGGACCTCTTTGGGATGGACGAGGTTTATAACAAGCCAGGAACGAAAGACAAGCAAAACTGGTCCCTGCGGCTGCCGCCTCAATTTGAAGCCTTCTATTTCAAACAGCTTCAAGACCGAAAAGCCATTAACCTACCAGCTGTGTTGAGACTGGCTCTCAATGCCAAAGGCCAAGGCTTTGTCCAAGCGCATCAGGCCCTCAGCCAAGCGCTGGAGCAATGGGCTAAGGTTCTAGAAGCACCTGAGAAAGCGTCCTAAGATTCATACTTTAAAAGAGAGGGAAATGCTATTTTGTCGGTACAAAACAACATGGCAGCTAGCAGGGGAAAGTTTCAGACCAGAGCCTGCCAGACTCAATTTGGCCGGACTCGATTTGGTGCCACGACAACATCTCGCCAGGAATCAGCTTGGCTAGATGCCCGAACACGAGAATTTGAAACAGGCTTAGAGGCTTTACAGGCCAAAGACAAGCAAGAAAATCCCAGTAATCCAGTGATTCTCAGACTCAAAATCGGCAAAATAGTCTCACAAGCTCATCAGTTTTTAAAACAACGCCTACAAACATCCCCCGATCAACCACTCCCCTTTATGATTGGGATTGCTGGGGGGACTGCCTCTGGGAAATCCACTGTCACTGAGTACTGGACGCGACTTTTTATCAGACAAGTAGGCAAACTGATTGGTTGGAAAAACAGGGAGCAAGGTCCCTTTGCCCATGCGCTCAATCTGGATAATTATTTTTTTGATTTCGCCGAACAAAGGCGCCAAAAAGGGGATGTGTCCTTCTTTCGTGACCACGATATGATCGACACCCCCGACGGGCTGGATATGCCCCTGGCCGCTCGGCACGTGTTAAAACTCAAAAACGGCCAAGCTGTTCGCACACCGCTTTATGACTTTAAAGACTCCTCGCGTAAAGACGCGCATCAGTTGAAGGCTCCCACCCCGGTGATTCTGGTGGAAGGCTTGTATGCCTTGCTGCCAGAGCCACTGGCCAAACTGTTTAACCTAAAAGTATTTGTTCAGGCCTCAGAACCAGTGCGTTCAGAGCGCTGGTGGGCCAGAGCGGCCTCTCGAAATTTATCCGGCGAAGCGGCCCGTATTATGCACGACCGCGCCATGGCCAAGCACAGTGAATTTGTGGAGCCTGCAGCCGATAAAGCCGACTTAGTGATAAACGGCAATGCCGGCATTGCCCACACTCAGAAATTTTTAACCCAGTTGAATACGCTACTGATTAAGGTGCTTACTGCGAAAGCGCCATCAAAAGCGTCTGCTTAAGTGCGGCAAATTCACAAGAAGACGCCTCACCCGTGCTGAGATTTTTTATCTGAACCCGGCCTTGCTCGCGCTCTTGAGCCCCCAAGATTAAGGCAAACATGCTTGCTCGCTTGGCCGCTTGTTCCAACTGTTTGCCAAACCCTTTGCCGGTGAGATCCACTTCGCAGGTTATGTCATAGCCTATCTTGTCATGGCGTGTATCTTCTAGAAGCAATGACTGCAGTGCAATCGCGCTAGGAAGATCGTCGTGAACCACGTAAGCCTTTATTGGCACACTCTCTGGCTTTTGGACGAGCGCTGCCAGTCGTTCCAGACCAACTGCCCACCCCACCGCAGGCGTTGGCGGGCCGCCCAGGGTTTCCACCAGGTGATTGTACCGTCCTCCCCCGCAGACTGCATTTTGTGCGCCGAGGTGATTAGACGTAATCTCAAACACCGTTTGCGTATAGTAGTCCAGCCCTCGGACCAGGCGGTGATTCCGTTCAAAGGGAATACCGATTGTTGTTAAAGACTCACATACCTGCTGAAATGCCTGCTGACTCTCAGGACTCGTCCATTCTTCTTTCAACAAGGTCTGGCAATCCGTCTGTTGGTATATCTGATTACAGCCGGACTCTTTGCAGTCCAGCATTCGAAACGGGTTGACCTCAAATCGAATGCGACAACTCTCACACAGTTG
>CAZZIY010000251.1:0-3089 GCA_964654525.1 uncultured Vampirovibrionales bacterium
TGTTGATATCACAGGACAAGCGCCTAAGAGCCCTTTGGCATTTTTACTGGGCCAAGGCAAAGGCTACACGGGAGAAACTGTGTTTCCGCTGATCCTGCAGAATGCTCATCGTTATGCCTTCTATTTCGCAGCTTTGTTTATCTTTATCCTTGGTTACGACGCAATTAAAGCGTTTGTCTGGACCGATGGCTTTCACGTAGGGGTTGGCTCCTTGGTACTCACCATTAACGTAGCGCTGCTGGGTCTTTATACTTTTTCCTGCCACTCCTGGAGACATTTACTCGGGGGGTGCATTGATTGCTTTTCCTGCGACAAAATGACACAAGTGCGTCACAAGGCCTGGGAGCGCCAGAGCCTTCTGAACGAAAAGCACATGCAGTTTGCTTGGGCCAGTCTGCTTTGGGTGGCCTTTTCTGATATCTACGTTCGCCTTGTTTCCAGCGGCGTCTGGACCGATTATCGTCTTTTCTAGAGCAGAGGCTTTTGATTTATGACCAGCTACAACACAAAGTACGAAACTCATACCCACGATGTCGTCGTGGTCGGTGCCGGTGGTGCGGGTTTACGCGCCGCAATCGAGGCATCTTCTCAAGGTCTCTCTGTGGCCTTGGTCTGTAAATCTCTTTTGGGTAAGGCCCACACAGTGATGGCTGAAGGTGGAGTCGCTGCGGCAATGGCCAATGTAGATTCTGCTGATGGATGGCAAACCCACTTTAAAGACACCATGAAGGGTGGAAAGTTTTTAAACAACTGGCGTATGGCTCAACTCCATGCTCAAGAAGCCCCAGATAGAATACGCGAGCTTGAGCGCTGGGGTGCTGTGTTTGACCGCACACCAGATGGGCGAATTTTACAGCGTCCTTTTGGAGGACATACCTACCGTAGGCTATGCCATGTGGGTGATAGAACTGGCTTAGAGCTAATTAGAACGCTTCAAGACAAAGGGGTTCACTCCGGCATTGATGTCTTTATGGAATGCACACTCACGCATCTTCTCAAAGACGGTGACCGCATTTCTGGTGCTTTTGGGTATTGGCGTGAATCCGGTCGGTTTGTGATTTTTAATACCAAGGCTGTTATTTTAGCCACCGGAGGTATTGGAAAAGCCTTCAAGATCACCTCAAACTCATGGGAATACACTGCTGATGGTCATGCGATGGCCTACAACATTGGGGCTGAAATGATTGATATGGAATTTATTCAATTCCACCCAACCGGCATGGTATGGCCTCCTGGCGTCAAAGGAATTTTGGTGACTGAAGCGGTCCGCGGGGAAGGCGGGCGTCTCACCAACAACAAAGGTGAGCGCTTTATGCAGAATGTGGATCCAGAGCGAATGGAGCTTTCCACCAGAGACATTGTGGCAAAAGCCATTAACCGTGAAGTCAAAGAAGGTCGAGGCAGCCCCCATGGTGGTGTTTTCCTGGATATCTCATACCGCGGGGCGGATTACATCAAGAAAAAACTGCCCAGTATGTACCACCAGTTCATGGAGCTGGCCGATGTGGATATCACCAAAGGTCCCATGGAAGTCGGTCCGACCACGCACTACACGATGGGCGGTCTGAGAGTGGATCCCGAAAGTCAGCAGACCAATATCCCTGGTTTATTTGCCGCTGGTGAAGTAGCAGCAGGGATGCATGGTGGCAACCGACTGGGTGGGAACTCTCTGTCCGACTTATTGGTATTCGGCCGGCGTGCGGGTTTGGGTGCTGCTGAGTTTGCCAAAGCCACAAAGCAATTCCCCAGAATTAGTGATGTCGATGTGGAAAAGGCTGTTGCTGAAGTCTCTGAACCCTTTGAGCGGGACAAGGGAGAAAGCCCTTACGCTGTCCACCGCGATCTTCAAGACTTAATGCAGAACAAAGTGGGCATTATCCGTAAGGAATCCGAACTCACTGAGGCGGTGAGCGAACTGCAAGTTCTCAAAGAAAGAGCCAGAGTATGCTCCGTCGAAGGATCAAGACAGTTCAATCCAGGTTGGCACTTGGCACTGGATTTGCGCTCGATGCTGATTGCTTCAGAAGCGGCGGCTCGTTGTGCACTGCAGCGTAAGGAAAGTCGTGGAGGTCACACACGAGAAGACTTCCCCGAATATGACGCCCACTGGAGTACGGTGAATTCAACCATCCGTAAAGACGGTGATTCAATGACAGTTAGCACATCACCCCTGCCAGAGATGCCGAGCGAGTTAAAGCAATTGTTTGAGGAGGCGAAATAATAGCCCTATGAGCAAACAAGCGGTTTTTAATGTTTACCGAGGCAGCCAAGAGGGTGGCGATTTCCAAGAGTTTACTGTCCCCGTCGAAGAGGGCATGGTTGTTCTGGACGCCATGCACTACGTGCAAGGCTTTCTTTGCCCAGATCTAGCCGTTCGCTGGAATTGCAAAGCAGCCAAGTGCGGATCTTGCAGCGCTGAAATAAACGGAAAACCTGGTTTAATGTGTAAAACCAGAATTGATGATCTACCGATTGAGTCTCCTGTCTCTGTCCAGCCGATTAAATCATTTCCCATTATCAAAGATTTGGTGACTGACGTGTCCTGGAACTTTGAGATGAACAAGAAAATCACCCCGTTCACGCCAGACAACGAGGATGTTAGCAGCTGGCGTTACTATCAAGAAGATGTGGACCGGGTTCAAGAATTTCGTAAGTGTATTGAGTGCTTTCTTTGTCAAGATGTGTGCCACGTCATTCGTAACCATGAGCAAAAACCCAAGTTTGTTGGGCCCCGCTTTATGGTGCGGCTCGCTTCTTTAGAAATGCATCCGATGGACAGCGTTGACCGTCTTCCCTTCATCAAAGAAGAGGCCGGCATTGGACTGTGCAATATCACCAAATGCTGTACAGAAGTCTGCCCCGAAGACATTCATATTACCGACAATGCCATTATTCCCCTCAAAGAACGGGTTGTAGACGAATATTACGATCCGGTTGTCGGTCTGCTGCGAGGCATTGGGATTCTTCCCAAGCGGAATAAGAAAAAAGTCCCAACGACTGTCTAGCTGAGGCGTCTTACTTAGGCAAATTTGTTTAAGCGTTTTTGGGGTCCCTTGTACTCTGCGCTCTCTGCTTTAAAGTACCGGGCA
>CAZZIY010000252.1:0-3066 GCA_964654525.1 uncultured Vampirovibrionales bacterium
TTTGAATGGGACTGTGTGGATGGAAATTAGGCCTATTTTAGTTCAATTTCAGGGTAAATCTAGACGAGCTGGCTCTAGAGCGGATGCTGCACCAACGACTTCAGGCAGTGCAAAACCGACTCATCCTAAAGATTGCTTGGATAATCCGTTGCTCAGTTGGTACGAAGAAGCGCAAGAATTGGCCGATGATTCCCCGCGGAGCGGCAATAAGGTGACGGCCGTTGAAATGTCCGTGGTTCTGTTGCGAGAAGCGGCCCAATCTTTTGACCGCTTACAACATATGACAGGCTCAGAAACTGCCCAGTTTCTGAAAATCGATCAATGGCTTGTCGCCTGCGTCACTCAGTTGTTTTCTGTTGAGCCGCAACAGCTGAAGGGATTGGCAGACTATGCCACTGTGATTGCCAAGACCGTGGTGACGCCTCAAGAAGATTTTGATTCCGTGGTGTATACCTTTGCAGGGACTGATGAAAACCGCCCCGGTCAAACGCGTAATTTAGAGGAAGCCAAAAAATATATCCATGGCTTTGTGGCCGCTTTGCTGAATAGCCCCGTGGTTTTTCGTCCTAATAACACAGTAAACGGAAAGAATCCTATCAAACTGCCTGTCCACGAAGCGCTCACCAACTTAGTGGCCAAGTACCGACAAGACTCAAATAAACAACGAGCAAAAATGTCTCGTAAGGCCAACGGCACTGAGGCTGAATTGATAGGGACTGACGGCAAACCAATTACCACTGCAATTGCCTTGTACCGTCCAGGCGGTCCTGCTTCAGCGACTGAATTTAAATTTGAGGCGCTAAAGCACTACGGGACAGATTTGATTGCCATGGCCAGAGGCGGGCTTTTGCCCTCTGCCCATATGCGAGAAGCCTTTACGGAGGCGATGCTGAGATTACTTGCAACCAAGAGCAAACGCAGCAACATTTTATTGACGGCTGATTCTGGGGAAGGCAAAAATTTTGCCGTTTATAACTTGGTCCAGAAAATTGCATCGGAAAAGGTGCCCGAGTCGCTCAAGGGAGCTGAAGTCTACCAGCTGAATCTGACCAAACTGCTGGCCGGAACATCACAGCGCGGGCAATATGAAGAACGCTTTAAACAGGTGTGTGACGAGGTACAAGGCTATTTGGCTTCGCGTCCTACCCGGAAAATGATTTTGGTGATAGATGAGTTTCATACCGTTCCTGCCTCTGGGATTAATGACAGTGCCCCTTCCTTGATGGAAATGATGAAGACCAATTTACTGGAGAATCCCGTCATGCAGGGCCGGCTTTCTGTGATTGGGGTGTCGACGCACGATGATATGCGCGGGGCTGGAGTTACCAAAAACAAGGCATTTATGCAGCGCTTTCAGCCCATGGCGCTTCCTAAATTTAGCGATTCTGAACTGCGAAGCATCTTAGGCTTTCAGGCAATACGAATTCAAAAAGAACTGCCTGTGGTGATTTCACCGGAAGTGCTTGAGTCGGTGCTAAAAACCGCCAAGCAGCGGATGCCGCAGACAGTGACCCGAGGCATGGAAGACTTGATGGATCTCACTGTTGCAGTAGCCACGGGCGGCAATGCAGTAGAAGTAGCCAAAGCACAAGATGCACTGAATGGTCTCGATATGCGAGAACAGTTTTTAAAGGGCCACTTTGCCCGAAAAAAAGCCGGGAAAGAATCTAATTCACCCGTGCTTCCACCCCAAGATGTTCGTTACCGTCAAGAGTTAGACGGGATCCCAGAGGCTAGGTTACAACTTCAGCGGAGGCTGGATGCGGCAAAGCTGTTAGTGCCGCAGATAGACCATGCTAATCGGGTGATTGTGACTCCCAAACACGTTGCTGCTGCTCTAGCCATCCGCGCAGGGGACCCATTGGCCAGTATTGGTGATAGTTTGGAAGACAAACTGCGCCGTGCTGAAACAGAACTCGCCAAAGTGTTGATAGGTCAACCAGATTCGATTCGAGCCGTCAGCAGAGCACTGCGAAGAATCGCCAACAAGAAAGCATTGGGTTCAGAAACCAAACAACCCATTGGAAGCTTTATGTTTGTTGGCCCCACAGGTGTTGGGAAAACCTATACGGCTCAAGCCATTGCCGATGTGTATTGCGGGGGGAGTCTCATCCAGTTGGATATGTCGGAATATATGGAAAAGGCCTCGGTAAACCGCATTATTGGTGCTCCTCCTGGCTATATTGGCTACGATGATGTTGAGACCCTTTGTGACAAAGTCAATAAACAGCCGTTTTCTGTGCTGTTGTTTGACGAATTTGAAAAAGCCCACCCAGAAGTCCGAAAACTGGTTCTGCAAATTCTGGAAGAAGGGCAACTCACAGATAGCAGAGGCAAGGTGGCAAAATTCAATAATACGATCGTCATCCTCAGTAGCAATCACCAACAAATGGCCATTCGTGAACTGATGCTGAAACACCAAAAAGAGGTGGATGCCCAAAATGAGAGACTCACGGCTGAGGGAAAGAAACCCGTTGATCCCGAAGTGTCACAGCGGGCCTTGGTGGGTAAAATTCAACGCTTGATGGGCAATTATGACCGAGACCGTGATTCGGCCGGTTTCCCAATGGAACAGCTCGGCCGGATGGAGATGGTGCCTTACCATCCGCTCTATTCCTCTCAGCTCCCAGAGTTACTGCGGGTGCAGCTTGCTACTTATAATCAGAAAGAGTCTCTGCTAAAAGACAAGCAGCTCAAGGTCAGTCTATCGGCTGTGGCACAAGCCCGATTGGTTGAGCTAGCTGCTGCCAATGTGGAAGATGTGATTGGACCAGGCTTTGGCTTTAAGAAAGAGGCCATGGACAGCCCAAAAATGCTACAAACTGGGGCGCGAGATCTGCGCGATCTCTTTAGAAACAATGTCCGCGATAAGGTGGAAGAATGCCTGATAGCCCACCCCGATTTGTATAACAGCGAAGTGGAAGTGAATTACAACCCAGAGACCGATGAGTGGACCGCCAGACCGAAGGTGAAAATTGCGGGCTTTTTGCCAGATAACACAATGACATCTGTTGGTGCTGGACTCAATCAGGTCGCTTAAAGACTCGCTTCAGAATTTCATAAATA
>CAZZIY010000253.1:0-3064 GCA_964654525.1 uncultured Vampirovibrionales bacterium
AATCACACTCTCGTCTCAGAAAAACCACACAACACTTATTTGAACCCCGGAGAAACCATGGTGGTTGTTGTAAACAAATCATTCAGGTTTATCTTCAAATAGCAACAAAAGCAATACGTTTGTTTTTATGCTTACAAGAAATAAACATGCGTCACATGGGGCATATCAAGCATCGACTCTGGGAGGACATTTGGCACCTATGGCTTTATCTCATCGCGATCACAAACAGGCTTCGGACAAGAAAGAAACCGTGCTTAAGGGCGGTTCACTGGTTTCTGCCGCGCTCAAACAGCACGTTACCGCAAAGAAAGAAACACTGAGCACTGATTATTCTTCACTTGAGAATGTGAGTAAGGCCTCTCTGGTCCGCATCAGCGTGTCTGAGCTGCCAAAAGAGATTCCCGATTTTAAAGCACCCGGCTCTACCAAAGACCATCTGGTGACCGACTGGCTGAAAAACTTTATTATGGATGCGTTGGAAGCTGGGAAGGTGACTGAAAACCACTTGCTTCCGCGCAAAGAAGATATTGCCAAACATCTCGGCGTCAGCGTCGGCACTGTCCAGAACGCCATTCGCAGCGTAGAAGATGAAGGCTGTGTGGAATCCAAGCAACGTATCGGCACACTGATTCGTGATGTTCGCAATGATACTCATCGGATGCGAAAGCAGACTTCCAAACGCGACCGTGCTGTCGTGGCCATTCAACAATTGATTATTGAACAGGCCATTCAGCCAGGAGAAACCCTCCCATCGGCCCGCGAAATCGCTTCACAAATTGGCTCTGCGCCCAACACAACTCGCTTAGCTCTTGAGTATCTGACCACAGATGGCATACTGATTAGCCGTGGTACCCGAGGCAACAAAGCCAACTGGGAATTGAAGGTGATTCCAGACGCTGTGCAGGAAAGCTCCTGCGCCATCGAGTCTGAAACGCTGATCGATCAGTTGGAGCGTGACCTTAAGACCTTGATTGCTGATGAGTATGCCGTCCATGATAAACTACCGTCTCACTTGGAGTTGGCTGAATGCTTTAAGGTCAGCATCAAGACCGTTCATGATGCGATGAAGCGACTGGCCGATCAAGGCGTCATCTCCTCCAAACGGGGCCGCTACGGAACGTTTATACTTCGCAAACCTGACACCAACTTCTTCTCAGCCACGACGCTGGGCCAAAACATCTTTGTTTCAGTGGATGACGCCACCTTCTATAACTATGAGAAGGTCGAACAGCATCTGAAGCAACTGATTCAGAACCGCTTTGATGTAGGAGCTAAACTACCGTCGATGGGCCAACTGGCCAAAGAACTAGACGTCAGCAGCAATACCATCCGCAAGGCGCTCCAAAATTTGGCCAAAGAAAACGTGGTTTCCTTTACTCGGGGGCGTTACGGTGGCACTTTTGTTACCGAAATGCCCGAAGTGAGTGAAGAAGCTGCGACATTCACCTGGGTTTCCATCAACCCAGAGACGATTAAATCTTACCGTCAGAGCAAAGTGACCCACTAGAGAATCCTCTGGCAGGTAAACAGCTTTAGGAAAACCACCGCGCTTATTTAATAAGCCGGTGGTTTTTTTGATTACGCTTTAATCCACCAGCTCGTAGATTCTCAGCAACTGCCTAGGTGACTGATAGCACAGGCGGAACCGGCTGGGTCTTTCTTGAATCGCTTTTTCTATGGCAGAGGGAAAAAACAACGTCGACTGATTGGGCAAATAAACCTTTGGCTCTCGATCCAGCACATAGCGCACGCCCAAATGCCGTAAACTCTGCAGGATGAGTGGTGCGTCGGGGAAGTTTTCTTGACTGCCTTTACTGGGTCTTTGACCCGCAATGTTATGTTTGAACTCATAATAAACTGACTCACGGTGAGTGTATAAACGAAGCATTTCGGCATTGATCGACCAAATCTTTTCCCCTGGTAATACCTTGTTTTCAATAAAGTGAAAGACAGCTTGGTAATCGAGCCAATAGTCTCTGGCCAGTGAAACTTGGCTTTGTTGTTTAGCATTATAAGGACTTGTCTGAAACCAGAACGCATTGCTGTACTGACCGTATGCCTGATGCCACTGACACCAAATCACCAGGTGCCCGGCTAAGGCTAAAAATAAGATCAACGGCCGGCTGGTTCTCAGGCATCGAGCCGCCAAGCCAGAAAAACCAGAGGGCAAATTTACCGGTAAACGAATAAACAAAAGTGCCCAAAAGGCTGGCATCGCAACCGCTGTCAAGCGGGGCAGGTGCAGAGTAGCCCACCAGGTTAAACAAAGTAGTCCATTCGCTAGTAAAAAAACCAACAGCAAGACGGGCAAAAAAGCGTTTTGCTGGGACTTGGCCTGGGACGAAGATTTATCAGGATTCAACGCAAAGTAAGCACTCAGCGTCAAACAAGCATAGATCCACGCCGACCCAATCAGCCAGATGGCCCCTGCCCAAAGAGAAAATTCCGAAGCACCCATGACACCGGGTGTCAGTAAGAACTCCATCAGTGGTCGGCACAACCCGCCCAGACCCAGCAAGAAGAGCATCATGAAATTACTCATCACAGTTTTTACCAGTATTCCTGGGGAATAAATTAACGCAGACCACTCCTGTAGATAACTCTGGTTAAAGGGAATCAGCTGGATCAAACCGGTTTCAGGGCTCCCCACCAAAGGATTAACCACCGGATGGTTGTGAGTAAACACCCACCAGGGCAAACACAAGAGTCCGCAGAGCACAGCAAACTTGAATACCGCCTTATATTGCCGCTGAATCAACATCACAACTGCAAGGCTAGCTATCAACGCAATCCCGGCAGTTCGAGCATAGAAGGATAGAGCCCCTAATACGGCTGCAATTAGCCATTGGCTGAGAGGCCCTCGAGAGGGTCGATAGTACTGTGCACCGTAAAAAACCAATACCACACAAAAGAGATAGAGTGTTTCGGGCTGAAGCGAGAGTGTGTACCAGTGCAGATAGGGGTCTCCCACCACGGCAAGCACTAAAGCGACTCTCAGTAATCCCGAAAACGGCCCAGCAGAAAGACCAGAAGAAAGATAGGCAGACAAAAAATGCCATAACAA
>CAZZIY010000254.1:0-3063 GCA_964654525.1 uncultured Vampirovibrionales bacterium
TCGGGCTTCAGCCTTGCCTACTTCTTGAACAATTTTCTGTTCCCCAGCTTTTGCAGCATCTGAGTTAATCTCTTGAATATAAGCAGGAATTCCGTTATTCATTGCATTTAGAGCGATCCCACTGCCCATCACACCCGCACCACCGCCAACGAGAATCCCGTTTTGACGGAGCTTAGCTAAAAATTGACTGTCTGGGGTGATGGTTCCTGCAGAACCAAAACGAATATTAATTTGATCGCTGGAACTTTGTTGATGCAAGGCAGCAAAGGCCGGTTTACCGTTTTGCATGCGGTGGTGAGAAATGATTTTCTCTGCAAGTTTCTCTGTATTTTTCCCACCCTCAACTGTCGTTAACTTCATCACAAAGCGCTCCCCTATCGGTAATACAAATACATCAAGCTGAAAAAGCGATCATTCCCCTGTTGTTTCCCTCACACGATCCATAGAAAAAATTGACACTTGTTTTATAACGCAAACAAAGCATTCTGACAATGATCTGGATCTGAATCCAGATCATTGTCAACTATCAAAAAAAATGAATGACGAAAAACGCGAGCCAGTATCAGCTGTATTCTTGGGAATTTAGTGGGTTAACAGCCCGCCGTTGATATTGAGCTCTTGTCCGGTGATATAGGCAGAATCAGCAGACACTAAGAATCGAACGGCCTTGGCCACTTCCCCGGCTTGGCCAAAGCGGCGCATGGGAATTTCGTTCTGAATTTTCAGTTTCACTTCATCCGGAATGGCCTCAACCATATCAGTTTCAATAAAGCCAGGGCAAACTGCATTCACGGTAATGCCTTTGACGGCATTCTCAAGTGCCAGTGTTTTGGTTAAGCCAAGCATCCCGGCTTTAGAGGCGGCGTAGTTGGCCTGACCAAAATTGCCTTTTTGCCCGACGATCGAGGAAATATTCACGATCCGACCGTAGTTATGGTCTCTCATCAGGTTAATGGCACGGTTGCAGCAGTAGAAGGTTCCGTGCAGATTCACGTCCAGCACACGGTGCCAGTCTACATTTTTCATTTTATGGAATGAGCGGTCTTGGGTAATGCCGGCGTTATTAATGAGGATATCCACACGACCAAATTCTTTTTCAATCGTGTCAAAGAGGAAATCAACCTGTTCTTGTTCAGACACGTCGGCGCGAATGGTTTTTACCTTTCCAGGGAATGTTTCTTCCATATCACGTGCGGCTTTTTCACTAGAACAATAAGTAGCGACCACGGTATAGCCTGCTGTAATCAATTCCTCAGAGATGGCGCGGCCAATTCCTCGAACCCCCCCGGTGACTAAGGCTACTTTATGGGTTTCAATGCTGGCTTCAGGGCTTAAGGGAGTCATCATGCTTGCTTCCTTCCTCTCTCTTTAGTAGTTAAGGGCTAAAAACTGGATATTGTTATTAACAACCGGTAAATCAATGACCAATAAAGGACCAATAAACGGCAAACGGAGACACCGACAAAACACAAAATCAAACGGTAAACGCAAACAAAATAGAGTGGTTTTACAAATCAGCCCGATTATAAGTGAAAGACAAAAAAAACAAAAGCGGAAATACAGATACAGACCAGGAATATCTCTAAAATGAAATATTACCTGGAGGCAATTCTCAGACTAGCTACTTCAGTAACACGAAAAAGCGCGTTCCTTTGTTTAGTTCGCTTTCCACCCAAATTTTCCCCCGATGAGCGTCCATTATTTGCCTGCTGAGATAAAGCCCAAGCCCTGTACCAGAATTACGCTGCCGGCTGGTGCCTTGAGAGAAGCGTTGAAATAAATGAGGGAGATCTTCTGGCGGAATTCCCGGGCCGTTGTCTGCAATGCACACTTGGACTCCGACTGGCGTGGCCTCAGCTTGAATCTCGATCACGCTTCCAGCCGGGGTGTAATTGAGGGCATTCCCAATCAGATTGATAAACACACGGCGAATTTCCTGTTTATCGGCAGCCACACTGGGTAAAGATGGCTGAATGTTTAAGTTTAAATGCTGGTTCTTTTGCTGAGCCAGGGCCGTGAGTTCACTGACCGTGCCTTTTAAGAGTTCATCCAGATGTATATTGTCCAATATGATGGGTTTTCGTCCGGCCTCATATCGGTACACTTCTAGCAGTACGTTCACCAGCCCCAGCATGTCTCGACTGCTTTGACTGAGCATGGCGATAATCTCTTTTTGGCGCTCGTCTAGTTCGCCAAGTGTCCCATCACTGAAAAAACCCAGTGTCTGAATGGCGGCCAGCAATGGGGTTCTCAAATCATGGGTAAGCGTGGACATAAAGTCATCGCGGAGTCTTTCGACTTCTTTGCGTTTGGAGATGTCTCGAAAAATCAGCACACTTGAGGCAGTTTCAGGGATAAAAGACAGACTGATCTCGACGGGGCGCTTGGCGAGAGTGGCTTCGCGAATCACCAAGGGCTGGGTGTGAGGAAAGTACGCTTCAATGCTGAGATGTTCATCGTTTTCCGGCAAGCTAACCCACTGAGACAGACCAATTGGCAGCTTTATGGGAAGTGTTTCCGTTTGCGTAAGCCACTCTTGAATCGTGGGATTAATGCTCAGCACACTGCCAGATTGATCCACCGTCATAATCCCGTCTGCTGTCCCGTCGATAATGGACTGCAAGGTATCTTTGGCAATTTGTAGCGCCTGAGTTCTCTCTACCACTTTACTCTCTAGGGCTTGATTAGAGGCTTCTAGAGAGGTATGAGCTTCTTGGAGATCGGCAATACTCTGTCTTAAATGGGCGAGCAGTCGGGCGCGTTCAATCCCGTTCTGGATGCCCACTTTAATATCGTCATTGTCCCAGGGTTTTTCGATGTAACGGTATATCCCCACTGTATTGATGGCGGCAATGGCGTTTTCTTTATCGGCGTAGCCGGTCAACAAGATCAAGGTGGTTTCTGGAAGCAATTGTTTGACTTGCGTTAAAAACTGGATGCCGTCCATCTCGGGCATTAAAAAGTCAGAAATTATCACATCAGGAAGTGACGTTTGCTGAGGTGAGTTTCCCTTTGCAATATACTCCAAGGCACTTTTTGGGTCGTTAAAGCAAGTAACGTCAT
>CAZZIY010000255.1:0-3038 GCA_964654525.1 uncultured Vampirovibrionales bacterium
TCCTCTGGGTGGTAGGCAGGCCCAACTCCCGGTAGCTTTCTTAGAATATGAAAACTATCTTCCAGATTTTCTGGATGAATAATCGTCACAGGAAGCCCGGACCACGCTTCGATAAACGGGGCTGCCATCTCAAGTGCGTGTTTGCTTGAGCCTTCTGCAATCCCAATAATGCGTTTAAACCCCTGTATGTCTGACTCTGTGAGAGGTAGTGCCTCAAACATCTGTGGATAGCGTTTAATACAGGCCCGAAAGAGCTCAGGCTGCTCTTGGATTTCGTGTAAAAGGGTAACGGGTGTGTGCTTACTCGACACTTGTTCGGCATCCTTCGCAAAACATCCCCCTATTGTAAGGGGGTTTTGTGAGGGAGGGAAAGACAAACAGAGAATGTTGCATTTTTTTGTTTTTTCTGGGTAAATAAGGTTTGAATTGTGAGTTTCTTGGTTTGTTGGTTGGTTTGCTTCTGTTTTTTGGTTGGGAAACAAAAAGCAACACAGACTCAATGCCAGAGACACTTGTGTGAGGGAATAACAAATGCTTCAAGTTGGTTACAGCCGGCTGCCGCAGTTAACGCAGCCAAAAGAGCTTGTTTTTGGTGGTAATAAACCAACACCAAATAATCCAGCATCAAACAATCCACCGCCACAGCAGTCAAAACCGCCACAGCCACCAAAAAAGCCGATGACCCCCTTTCAACGGATGGCCATTGTGCTTGCGGCCATGACCGGTGGGATGGTGATGCTTCCTGCCTTGATGAATAGCGGGAAAGAGGTTCAACCGCAAATTCAACTTCATGGGGAAGCGGGAAAAGATTATCCATCGATACTGACGGACAAACGCAATGTTTTGATTAACGTGGATGAGGCTCTCTCTTTAGCCAAAGACGGCTGGATGCTGCCAGAAGCCAAAATGCTGAATGAGAGCGGCATTGTTATCTTTCAGTTCACCCTGAAAAACGGCAAGGTGGTGAAATTAGATAAGCCCGTCACACAGGAGGATATTAACCGTCTGAAAAAGGGGCTGGAAGAGATCAAAGACCATCCGGTGAATCTCAACATCGATACGCCGCAAGGCCCTGGTATGGGCGCCTATCTGTTCTCCTTTGCGATGACATTATTGCCCATCTTTTTGATTATGGGCTTAATGGTCGCGATGCAAAAGCGGATGATGGGCGGGATGGGTAATGATAAAAAGGCGGTGGTGGCTGAAAAGCCCACAACCAGGTTTTCGGATGTAAAAGGTTACGAGGAAGTGGTTTGTGAGCTGCAAGAAATTGTGACTGATTTTAAAAAGCCCAAACATACCCGGCTGGGTGTAAAAGTGCCCAAAGGCATTTTGCTGACCGGTCCTCCTGGAACCGGAAAAACATTGATGGCAAGAGCGATTGCCGGAGAAGCCGATGTGCCTTTTATTTCCGTCAGTGGTTCAGAATTTGTCCAAATGTTTGTGGGGCTGGGAGCTGCGCGGGTTCGAGAATTATTCGCCAAAGCCAGAGAAGCGGCACAGGCCCAAGGAGGCTGTATTATTTTTATCGATGAAATTGATGCCGTGGGTGGACAACGGGTCAGCGGGGCTGGCTTTAGCGGTGGTCATGATGAGCGTCAGCAGACCTTGAACCAGCTCTTGGTGGAGATGGATGGGTTTGCTCAAAACAGCAACATCATGGTGATTGCAGCGACCAATCAGCCACAGACGTTGGATTCCGCCTTATTGCGAAAAGGTCGCTTTGATAAACAGGTGCGAATTCCCCCGCCAATTCACCCCAGGCAGCGAAAAGACATCATTGAGGTCCATGCGAACAAGTTAAAGCAACGCTTAGGGCAAGATCCCTTTGCCGCTGATGTGGACCTGATGCAGGTGGCCAAGATGACCCCTGGCTTTGTGGGGGCAGATTTAGAGGCTTTGGTGGAAGAATCAGCTCGGATTGCCCAACGCAAGGGCCAGAACCAAATCAATATGGGTGATTTTGCCGAAGCAATTCAACAGGTGATGCTGGGCATCCCGCGGAAAAATCTGGTCACCGAAAAAGATCTCAAGACTGTTGCCGCACACGAAGTTGTCGGCCATGGTCTGGTGGCACTGGCAAACCAGCTGCGTCTGTTTGTGGTCTCAATGGTGCCCCGGGATAATTCATTGGGCCATGTGATGATTGAAGCCGGTCAGATGAGCGAAGCGCTTCCTACGCGGAAAGATATGCTTAAGCAGGTGCTGTACGGCATGGGCGGCCGGGCCGCAGAATCTGTGATGTTTGGTCCAGAGAATATCACACCAGGAGCATCAATGGACTATAAACAAACCCGGGATATTCTCAGGCAGATGTTTACCACCGCGATGTTTCCCGGTACAAATGCTTCCGACTATTCTCATCCACAGACCCCGCTGACAGATAAAGACCGTCAGATGATGGACGGTATTATTGATCAGGCCCTGAAAACCTGCGAGGCCATTATCCGCCAAGTGCCACCAGACAAGTTGGACAAACTGGTCAATGCCAGCTTGGATGCTGGTACGCTACAAGGCCAAGCCGCGATGGATTTTTATAAGACCCACCTCGGCGAAGACTTCAACTGGCAGCAGTTGTACGCTATTGCAGAACAATTCATCACGAATCCACTGCCAGATCCTAAAAAAGCTTAAATTTAGACCGCGAGATTGGCAGAATCACCCAGTTTGGATTTTTCGCCGGCGTGCAGGTAGCAAAAGCTGCTGACGATCAAGGCCAGACCCACAGCCAGGTTGACCACACCACGCCAAAACAGGGGCGCAGAAAACCAGGTGAGGGAAAGACTAATCAGCACCATCACCCCAATCACAATCCAGCTGCGAATACTATAAACCTGAATGGGTTTCACAGGTTCTGTGAAGGCCAACAAACGGTCAATATTTTTTTGAGACGTTTTGGAGAGGATAAATTTACCTTTGAAAAAGCCAATCACGGCAACCAGCCCCAGAGTCAGTAGTCCGTTGGTGGATTGCAATACAAACGTTGGATCGTCCGAGAGACGGGTCAGGCCAAAGGCACACAAGACGATTCCACCTGT
>CAZZIY010000256.1:0-3038 GCA_964654525.1 uncultured Vampirovibrionales bacterium
TCGATCGTCGCATTGCAAGAGCCCGTAATTTAGAGCGAAAAGGTGCGTTTGATCCTCTTGCTTTTTCTAATACAGAATATCTCCGTTATAACAGTACCAGTAAACCTGGTAGTGAAGCAGATTCACTAGAAAATACATTTGGAGTTACCTTGCCTACTAGGCTTGGAGTAGATATCACGACTGGATCCCGTTTTAATTACGGAAGAGTAAAATCTCCAGATTCCTCCACGGGGACTGGGGGAGAGTATTTTCTAGAAGTTAAAGCACCCTTACTAAGAGGTGCAGGGATTAATGAACGCTTTGCTGCTGAAAAACAAGCCCGTGTCGGTATCCCATTGGCAGACGCGGCCTTTGCAGAGAGACGTCTGGACATTCTCCGCAATGCCGCAATGAATTACTGGGATTGGGTGGGCTCCAAACTCAAGCTGGATATTGCGCAACAATTGCTAGCACTGGCAGAAATTCGGGCCAAACAAGTTGAGGCTCAAGCAAATCTCGGGGATATTCCTGCCATAGATAGTCTAGAAGCTCAGCAAGAGGCGCAAATGAGACAAGGAGGCATCGAAAATGCGACTCGAAGTCTTCAAAAGGCTTGCCTTCAACTTTCTCTCTTCCTTTGGGAGTCCTCGGGTTCTCCCAGTGTGCTCTTAGATGCCTCACAGGCCCCGTCTACACTACCTGAACCAAAATGGACAAGCCCAGAAGAGACCCTGGAAGCCCGTCAAAAGGCACTGGATGCCAGACCCGAATTAAAGGGGCTCCAATGGCGACGGGAAATGACAGAGATTGATCTCGCGCTTGCAAAAAATCAACTCTTGCCAAAGCTGGACGTGATCGTCAGCCCTGGCGTGGATACTGGCAACCGCTCAATTGACGGCCCCACCGTGAAAGCAGGTATTTATATGAGCGTTCCATTGCTCGCCCGAACCGCACGTGGCAAAGTAAAAATCGCCAAACTGAGTCTAGAAAAACTATCTTTAGAGCAATTAGCGCTGGCCCAACGAGTGATTACGCAAGTGGACGATTCGGTTTCTGCGATGAACCAGAGCCTAAAACGTTATGAGGCTGCCCGTAAAGAGCTGAGTTTGGCTCGACGCGTGGAGCAAGGGGAACGGGAACGCTACACGCTTGGGGACAGTACCTTATTTGTTGTGAACCGCAGAGAAAGAGCCACTGCGGAAGCGGCCAATAAATTGATTGATATTCAGATTGAATACCAGCAAGCTTTTGCCACTTTTTTAGCTGTTACGGGGCAGCTCTAGTGATATTATCGAGCCGGTTTTACCGCTTTCCTGACTTTGGTTTTCGCCGTCCAAACAACCAACGCAGGACAGTGAGCACACCCAATATAACAAAAAAGGTGTTTAAGTAACCGAGAACCCCGTTATCGCTACTTCCACCCGCCAGACTAACGGGGGTCACAAAGTGAGCCTCGCCTTCATGGGCATACAGGGTCAGAGATTTGGGTCCCTGGGGGTTTACAATCAGCAAGTTTCCAGGCTGGATTGCAGCAAAGGCCGTGTCATCTTCAAACAGGCGGCCCACCTCTCTTAGAGACGCCTCTGTGGGACCAGGCACAAGCAAGGCAACCCGGCTATTGTTCCAGGGAGAAAACAGGCTCTCCAGCAATCCTTGTGTACTTTGATGATTCAACGTCGTCAGCTCAGCCTGCTGCTCGTGGGTCAGGCGAAGGGTTCGGGTCTCGTTTTTGAGGACCATCAGCGATTTGGATTGAAACTCTTTCACAAAGGCATTTCGCGATTCAGGCCCTATCACAATAAAATGATGGTCCTTTTTCACATCCGCAGATACCTGCTCTGGACGACTGACCGTCAAATTAATCCCGGTTTTAGATTGCGACATCCTCCCCAAGCGGGTGAGCATAGAAACCATCGTTTCAACATCAACAGCCTCCGTTTTGCTCGGTAAAACCACAGCCAGCTGAGATAAGTCCTGGTTTAAAGTAAAAGGGTAACCACCGTCGTTTAACAGCCCTAGATCCGGAAGTAACGCTCTCAGCTTAGCGGGTAAATCCAAGGTGGAAGAATTGTGCACCGTTCCCCAAAGATGGACATCGGTCACAAATCGGCATTTATCATATTTTTCGGGGAACAAATAAAATTGAAAAGCCAGATCGTTATAGGTAAACAGGTCTTCGGCGGGAATTTCAATGGTTGTTTCCGCCAAATTGGCACCTTCCTTTTTATCCAGCGGAATACTTTTGAGGCTTTTCCCGTTCCACAGCACTTCGAGCTTGGATTGGGAAGTATCCAATTGAGAACTGTAGCTGTAAATAGCCTTTAACTTCACTTTGGTACCCCCTTGGAGGTACATGTCCGGCATTTTTTTGACAGCATAATAAATCGGGGATGCCGAAATCGACCGTGCCGTTTGTGTGTCCAAACCAAGCTCTGCCAGACTCACTTGGTTTTTCTGAATAAAACCGTCCCAGGCCCTAAAAGGATGAAGTGGCCCAAGTTGTTGGCCGTAAACAACAGCATAGGTACCACTTAACAAGCGATTTGAGGGGTGATGAGCCAACACCCGGGCAGCTTGCACTACTCCTTTGGAAGAGTTCCCACTCACGACCATAATGGATTTAGCCGGATTATCAGGATTACGGATCATCATCAGTAAACCAGCATCCTCTGGGAGGGCCACCCCCGATTGAGGATCTACAAAACCCCGAGCTCGAACAGGTATGGGCAAGTAGTCTTGCAACGCCCGGATCAGTTTATTCTCTGCAGGCGTGCCAACAACAATCAAATGGTCATCCACGTGCCAGTCCGCACGGTCGTCCACCACTGTACTGACAGGGTGCCAGGCCACCCACTGACCCCATTTTGCACTGAGAACCCCAAGCGCTTCCAGTGATTCGCTAGACACTTCGGGAGAAATAACATAATGCAATATGCTTTGACCGTAATTGAGCGGGTCATAAAAAGGATACGGCAGTTGGGCCAGATCGACGGGTGCTGGTTTAAGCTGGTAAGAGAGAAGTAGATTGCTTTCGGGGAGTATGGTTGTCCATAGTTCTG
>CAZZIY010000257.1:0-3006 GCA_964654525.1 uncultured Vampirovibrionales bacterium
ATGTGAGAAAGAAAAACAAACTGCCTCACCCGCACTACCTTGATTTGGCTCCCATCCCCCCTCTCTCTCTTTCCCTGATGAACCACCGGTGCTGATCCCTCAGCACCTTTTTCTTTTTGGGGGCATTATTATTCAGGTGAACCTGTCTTGCTTTTCTGCTACAGTAGCCTCGTCATGCTGTTTATCATTTTAATACTACTGTTGTGGGCTTTAATGGCTTTTCAGGTCTCCATTGACCGCTTTGGATGGCTCTGGCTAGTTGGGTTTGCCTGGTTTTTTGGCTTTTTAGATTCTCGCATGATGCTTCGCTGGGACAAGCAAGAAAGTAGATTACCCCGAGATATGGACCCAGACAACCCGCAGGATATGGGTTTTAATCGAGAGTTATTTGAAGAATCTCGATAAATAGTCAGCTAAATAGTCAAAGGAATCTTTTGGCCATGCCCTATGTGAATGTACAAATCCTCAAAGGCGTCACCCGAGAGCAAAAATCTCAACTCGTCCAGGAAATCACAGACTCACTGGTTCGGATCCTAGATAAAAAACCTGACAAGACCCATATTGTGATTCAAGAAATTGACCCAGACAACTGGGGTTATAGTGGACAGCTCACCTCGGATTACCAAGCTGCTCACAAGTAATCCCATGACAACAGCATCCAACCTTAGAGAACCCCTCCCACTAGAAGGACTGGTATTAGATCAATTTCGCCAAGTGGTTGGTGAACGCTTTGTCCTCAGTAGTCCTGAGGAACGGCTGGTTTACGATTGTGATGGTTGTGTCCTGCTAAAGGCGCTACCTCAGGCTATCATACTGCCAAAAACGACTGAGGAAGTCTCTGCGGTGGTGAAGATTTGCCATACGCATAACATCCCCTTTGTAGCCCGTGGGGCCGGAACAGGGCTGTCTGGCGGAGCTCTGGCAACTGAGGGCGGCATTATTATTGCACTTAACCGGATGGACACCATTATTGGGATTGATCCTGTTTCCAGAACCGCCACAGTTGAAGTGGGGGTGGTGAATGCCTGGCTTAACCGAGAAGCGAGGCAGTACGGTCTGTTTTATGCCCCAGATCCCTCTAGTCAATCGGCATGTACTCTGGGCGGGAATATCGCAGAAAACGCTGGGGGAATTCATTGCCTAAAATACGGGGTGACAGTGGACCATGTTTTGGGTCTAGAATTGGTCTTGCCCGATGGTGACGTTCTTTGGGTAGGCAGTCAAACCCGTCGAATCGATGGATTAAACTTCTTGGGGACCATCATTGGATCTGAAGGCACCTTTGGGATTGTGACCCGGGCAGTGATACAACTACTGCCCATACCCGTGCATATACACACCATGTTATTGGCCTTTGATGACACAGCCGCCGCGTGTCGCTGTATTTCAGCACTCATACAGAAAGGCATTATCCCAGCAGCGCTAGAGTTTATGGATGCCTTTACCGTTAATGCTGTGAATCAGGCTTTTTCTGTGGGCTTTCCAGACTCAGCCGAAGCGGTATTACTAATTGAGCTTGACGATAAAACCTCATTGGGGCTTGAAACGTCCTTAGAGGAGTTGCTGTCTGTCGTCACCCCCTTTAAACCCAGCCAAATAAAACACGCCAAAACGGAGGAAGAACGGACTCAGCTGTGGAAGGCCCGCAAAGGCGCCGTGGCCGCTTACGGCAGATATCTTCCCGCTTTTTATCTCCATGATTGCGTGATCCCGAGACGGCATTTGGCGACTGTTCTGGCGCAAATTATTGCCATCGGGCAAAAGCACGATGTGCTCATCGGCAATGTGTTCCATGCGGGGGACGGCAATCTTCACCCCAATATTCTCTTCGACCCAGACGATCAGGCAATGATGACTCGAGTTCTCAAAGCAGGGGAAGAGATTTTAGACGCCTGCCTTGCTGTTGGTGGGGTCCTCAGCGGTGAGCATGGCATCGGGATTGAGAAATCTGCCTATATGAGCCGGCTATTTACGTCGGAAGATTTGGCACGGATGGCCGGACTCAAGCGCTTATTCGATCCCAAAAATCTGGCCAACCCAGAAAAAATACTGCCCCACAGAAGCAGTTGTGGGGAAAATAACACTGCAACCAGTATCTCACACCCTTTATTCACACAACACGGCGCTTGGATATAACACTAAATGAGCCATACAGACCCACAACAAACGCCCACCGATACAGAAGTCCGAGATTTTTCACAGCCAGATTTCGCTCAGACTATTGCCCTATTACGGCAATCCCTCGGGGCATCCCTGAGTGTTTCTGGTGGCAAAAAAAACCACTATACACTCCAGCCACATACATTAGAGTCCTTACAGCACTGTGTTTTCTTTTGTCATAGCAACCGTCTGCCCCTACAGGTTGGGGCTTTACCGCTGAGTAATCTCTATTTTTCAGAAAAAAGTAGACTAATTCTGGATATATCCTCGTTTAATGCCGTCCATCGCTACCCAGCAGAAGACCTCTTGATTACCGTTGATACCGGCATGACAGCCCTTGAGCTTCAGAACGAATGTGAGACCAAAGATTTACATTATCCACTCTGGTTTCCAGACAGCTGGACACTGATGGATATCTTGCTGAGTGATCAACCCAGTTTAGAAACAGGCTTTTTAGGCTACCCACGAGATACAGTGACTGCAACGGAATGGCTCAGTCCCGATGGAATTGTTTCTCACTACGGGGGCGAGGTCGTAAAAAACGTCAGTGGATATGACCTCAACAAGTGTATTCTGGGAAGTCACTATCAACTTGGGTTAATCACCCAAGCCACTCTAAAATTAACTGTTCCACCAGAGGCAGAGCATCACTACTGGTTAGAGATTTCAAGCCTGGAAGAGGGGTACCACCTCTATCAGTCACTGAGTCATCTCCTTTTAAAGCGATGTGAACTGGTATTCCAGCACTCCCCTAGCTCTGGAGAATCAAGAGGTCTGTTCTTTTCCCTGTCTGGTAGTCTGGATTCTTTGGAAGCGCAAGCAAAGCAGTTACCAGATAGTGTCCTG
>CAZZIY010000258.1:0-2996 GCA_964654525.1 uncultured Vampirovibrionales bacterium
GGGTTTGTGTTATTTGTGATGAGTCAGCTTCTTATCAGATCACTTCACGTCACGGTATCTGTTTTTTAGAAAAAGGACCCATGGCCCTTAAGCCAAACGCCCGTTATCCTTATACCGTTGCCTTGGCCAAACCACAGGCAATAAACTTTTCTGCAAGTCTACCCGTAGCAACGGCTTCAGGAATGCCACCTGTCGAAGACGTATCTGAGATCAGAAAAAAGACGATTCCAGATCCCATTTACCGACTGCTGCTTAAAACACCCGCCCTTGAACTACACGCGCACCTATCCGGTTCGATTTCCCAAACGGAAATCAAAGCCGCCATGATTGAAGAGAGGGCGCTTGAATTGACCGGCGCTAAAACCGGGAAACCGATTGCAGATCAACAAGACTGGGATAAATTTGAAAATTGGCTAGACAGTCTGCGTTATGACCGTATTGTCAAAGTCCTAAAAGCGCCCAATGCCATCGAAGGGCTATCGACTGAAGACCGAGCCTTGGTTGCCGCAGCTCTTGGGGACCCCAAAAAATTAGAGGCAATGATAGAGACAGCCAGAGACACAGGTCTGTCGAACTATGTTCAGCATTACGACACAAAAATTTTGCCCTTTGTGAAAGATTTGGACGCTGTGTATAAGGCCGCCTTTAATTACGGGCTGATGTCTGGCTTACAAAATGTGCGCTATGTTGAACCCCGCATTGATCCGCTGGACAAAGGAGCTCCGCCGGAAATCTTTATCCGAATGGTGCAAGAAGGCCTCAATGATGCCAGAGAAATTTTGGCCTTAAACGGGAAGCGGCTTTCTTTTGGTATCTTGATTACGGCCAAGCGCCATCACCCAGACCCTGAGTATGTCCTGCGCGCTGCCCGTGAGACGATCCGGATGAAACAAGAAAAACACTTGCCTGTGGTGGGTTTTGATATCGCGGGATCTGAAAGTGATTACCCGATAGATATGCCCCACTTTAAAGAGGCATTCTCATTAATACAGGCTTACAACAAACAAGCAAAGTCCTCAGAGCGAATTGGGATCACAATCCATGCCGGTGAAGTGGACGAGTCTGGTCCGCTGCCAGTGGCAACAAGCACCAGAGCTGCGCAACTTGATAAGGCATTGAGAACAAAATATCCAGAGTGGACAGGATCCCATGCCTTAAGTGGGTATGACTCGATGGCCAAAGCGTTGGAAATGGCCTGGGACCCTTCTGGCTCAACACCCGTTCGGCTTGGCCATGGGATCCACCTGATTGATAGCTCTATTGTGCTGAAAAATGCCTTTGAAGAGGCGCTGCGAGACCCAAAATGGTTTAGTAAGCTGACCAATAGCAGAAGACGCTACATTATCAATAGTTCGCCACTGCTGAAATTTATTTACAAACACCGTATTGGTCTGGAAATGTGCCCCAAAAGCAATAACCAGACACTGGGGGTCCCCAACTTTAAACGCCACCCCGCTGTGTTTCTTTCAAGGCTTGGTGTCCAGGTTTCTATTAATACGGATAACCTGACTGTCTCTAATACGCACCTAAAAAATGAATTTGGAAAACTCTTCACGCATCCGGATCAACATATAAAAGCGCTGCACAGAGACCGTAAACGAATGGTTATGTCGGCTCTCAATACCGCCTTTATTTTTGAAGAGCCCAAACGAAAACGGATTATGACCGATGTGAGAACCAACTTTGACGCTATTGACCGCGATCCCAAGCACGTACTGGCCTTGTTTATGGAGGCCAATGGGGGGAAATTGCCCAGTCCCAGACAATGGTTAACAATCCGACTGCGGGCGCATTTTAGAGAGATCGCCCATGATATTCGTCAGTGGCTGTCTGGGGCGTTAAGCAAAGACCCCTTACTGGAGCACGTGCTGAAAGAAGAAAATCAAACTGCACCTAGCCATTAGGGTCATTGCTTACAGCGACTGAAAATTATCTGTAGATTGCAAAATGAGATCGACCGCCTCGACCACACTGGAGGCGACATAAGTTGGTTCAGTGGAAAGTACCTGGTACTTTCCTTCAAGCACGCGGGTTCCATAGCCTGTTTTTAGTAAAAACGTTTTACAACCTGCATTATGGCCAAATTCAACATCACTTGCCTTATCTCCCAGGACGTATGAGTGGTGTCGAACAATGCTAGGGAACTCTGTGCAAGCCTGATCGATCATTCCCGTCTTTGGTTTCCGGCAATCACACTCTATGGCATACTCTGGGACGCTACCTTTGGCCAAATGAGGACAGTAATAGATCGCATCCAGATGGGCCCCTGCCTCTTCCTCTAAAAGAGAGACCAAGCGCCGATTGAGGGCCAGAACGTGATCCTCTCCGTAAAATCCTCGAGCGGGTCCGGTTTGGTTGGTGGTCAGGACGGTTAAAACCCCCGCATCATTCAACCGCCGAATGGCGTTTGCTGCCCCAGGGAGCAGGACTAAATCATCAACCTGTCTGATATACCCTTTTTCTTCATTCAGTGTCCCGTCGCGGTCGAGAAAGACCGCAATCTGTTTTTGATTCGGATGGCTGGCTGAAGAGCCTTGTGTTTCTTGAGTTTGAGACATTTTTTTATACTAGTATAAAGGCCACCCCTCTGCAAATAACAATACCCTTTCAGCACTGAAGCCAAAAGGGTATTGTTGAGTTTCAAGTATGAAGACTACTTGGAAACGAGTTCTTTGAATTTCTTACCCGCAGAGAAAGCCGGAACGGTTTTCGCTGGGATTTTCAACTCACGACCTGTTTGAGGATTACGGCCTGTACGAGCGGCGCGTTTGCGGGGCTCAAAGGTACCAAATCCAACCAGGGTCACTTTTTTGCCTTTGGAAACGGTTTTTTCGATTGCTTCCAAGGTGGAAGTTACGATTTCAGCCACCAATTTCTGAGAATTTTTGGTTTTCTTGGCGACCTCTTGTACTAATTCTTCTTTATTCATGTGTAACACCTCCTTTCCTATAAAACAGAACTCATTATACCGAGGCTTTAAACAAAAGCAAGTACTT
>CAZZIY010000259.1:0-2978 GCA_964654525.1 uncultured Vampirovibrionales bacterium
GGGTGTTTTCAGGGCTTTTTCACCCTTTAAAAATTATTTTTATATCTTTAGGCAATTTTAATCATTCCAATGTTTTTATTAAGACAAGAGAGAGAATAAAGCGTTTTTGCTTTTAACCCTTAAATCATTCGGCTTTCAGCAGGTCTGCTTGAACGGTCTGAATGATTGCTTTGATAGATTTCCAACCCAAACCTCCCACCCCTAAGTGACTTTTTAAATAGTAGAGCCCCCGCTCTACTTTTTTTTTGCCTGTTTGAGGCCGGTCAATAAGGGTCATGTCAAAAAACCCGCCTCTCATTCGGAGATAACGGGTTTTAAAAAATTGCAAAAAAATGAGATCCAGTTAGCGAATTAAACGCAGCTTATGTTGCTCGCTCTCAATGGGGCTGTCATCCAGCCAGGCCAAAAAATCGGCTTGAAACTGTTGTATTTTTCCAAAGGCAGTCAAATCATGATGATGCGTTTTGCTGTGTTTTTCAGCAGCGTGCTTTCTTGGGGTCTGTTTTTTCATCGCCTGTTTTTTCATCAATGGGTGCTCTCTCTGGGTGCTCTCTCTGTCCTGAAACCTAAAAACCAAAATTGGATTAGTTAGTATTGATATTTATATTCATATTATATATAAATTAAAAACACTGGATGGGCATAATTGCGGTTTGTTGTTGCAATTGTTACATCAGTGTGACTCAGGGGTGAGTGCTACCTTAATAGCTTTACCGGTTTCAAGCAGCTGAAAGGCCTCAAGTAGCTGAGACATCTCAAAGCGCTCTGAGATCAGCGGACTGGGGTCGAGTTCCCCGCTGCTTAGCAAGTCAACCGCCTGTTTGACGTGAGCAGGTGTGTGGTGAAACAGGCTGATCAGCGTGATCTCATCGTAGTGAATACGACGCGTGTCCAGCTGAACTTGAGTGCCACTGGCGCACCCACCAAACCAGTTGACCAGTCCACCTTTGCGAACAAGCTGAATAGCGGCCTGCCAACTTTCTGGTAAGCCAATGGCTTCAATCACCACATCAAAACCTCTATTTTCCAGTGCTTTAGGGAGGCAATCCGTGGGATTTTCAAAAAAATCGGGATACTGACTGAGATCGATCACCGTGTGGGCTCCGCCAAAGGTTTCTGCTAAAGAGCGCTTTAAGGGGTTTCGCGCATAGGCTGTCACCACCGCCCCTTGCATCACGGCCAGACGAACCATCAATAGCCCAATGGGTCCTAACCCCATCACAGCCACCTGATCACCTGGCTTTATCCTGCAATGTTCGATTCCGCGCAAGGAAACGGCCAGAGGCTCTGTGAAGGCGGCCAGTTCAAAGGGTAGACTGTCGGGGATTTTGTGGGTGTTCACTGCCACAATTTGCGCCGGCACTTTCATGAAATCTGCATAGGCTCCGTTGAGTAAATCCAGATGCTCGCACAGGTTGTATTGCGCTTTTTGGCAGTAAAAACACGCAAAGCAAGGGGCTGAATTTGCTGCGACAACTCGTTCTCCAGGTTGAAATTGGGTGACTCCTTCGCCAATCGCCACCACTGTGCCAGAGAACTCATGGCCAAAGGGGGATGGAAAGTTTTTCAACAGAACGGGATGGCCGCGTTTAAAGCACTTCAGATCGGTCCCGCAGGTAAGAGCAGTTCCAATTTTTACGATGATTTCGCCAGGGTCGGGGGTCGGTTTGAGGACAGACTCATAACGAACCACACCAGGTTGATGAAACATCATGGCCTTCATCGTGTGCGGGGTTAACGTCAGCGTCATTTAAAAATTATCCTGTCACTGATTCATTAGTATAATTGGGGGTCGACAATTACTTTGAATAGTTTGCCTGCCCGGTATTCGTCAATAGCAGGCTGTAGGTTTTTTAAAGAAACGGTGAGCACGGGGCTGTCGGAAAGTAGATTTCGCAGCGGAATGCGTCGGTTAAAAATCAAATTTGCACTGGTCTTTAGATCGACAATACATGGGGAGTAGCTGGTTATGACTGAGATTTCTCTAAAATAAAGCGTTTTGGGGTCGAGATAGTCTTTGCTGTCCAACACACTAGAATCGCCGCGTGAGGCGAAAAGCAAAAGTGTTCCGCCGTCTCGAAGTTGAGATAACGCTAATTGCAGTGTGTTGGGGGTGACGACGGTGAGAATTATCGCGTCCAATGTCTGATCAGGAGAGGTCGGTATCACTTGAAGGTGTTTTTCTGCCAGATGAAAGCGTTCAGGATTTTTTTCAAAACCAACCACCGGATGCGCGGTGAGAGGGCCTTTACCGGTAATGTCCTTAGAGAGTGCCATCGCAAAAAGACAGCCAATAAATCCAAGCCCGACAACGCCCACCCGGGGTGATGGTGCTGGTGTTGTGCTAGGGGCAAGGTTAGTATCGTTTGAGTACCCAGGGTGCATCCCGCTTAAAAAACCATCCAGCCTCCTGAGCGCTCTTAACACACAGGCCAGGGGTTCTACACATGTTGCTTCAATATCTGTGATGTCATCAGGGATTTTAAAGGCAGTGTGGTTTAAGTGGTCTTCAGTCAGTGCTGTCCACTGACAAAAGGCGCCAGGGGTAATATTACTCTGCTTAAAGGAGGTACACATGGGCTCTTTGCCTTGTAAACACAGGTCACATGTCAGACATGGGACGTGGTGAGAACTCACCAGGCGGTCGCCAATCTGCCAGTGCTGGTTTTTCCACTCTTGGCCCGGCAGGGGATTTAGACTGACGATTCGCCCAACGAACTCGTGACCCAGAATTTGCCCTGGCTTTCTTTTGCTGGGCTGTAATTTATCGATATCCGATCCACACAGTCCGCAGGCTAACACTTCAAGCAACGCACCGTTTTCGGGCGTTGTTGGTATGGCTATCTCACATGGAGAGAAAGTCCCCTCTGCAGTGACTGCGGCAGCGACCATTGTGCTGGCGCTGGTATCGATGCTATTGACGCTTTGGGTGAGTGTTGTGTTCATGAAGGTTGTGCGTCTCGTTGCGATTGACATGA
>CAZZIY010000260.1:0-2976 GCA_964654525.1 uncultured Vampirovibrionales bacterium
AACTTATTGATTTATTCCCAGAATATACCGTTTCTGCCAGTGCCGAAGGGGCTGCTGCTTGGGCTTTACATCTGTCCCGGCAGTACACGCCTCAAAAAACCCAGCTTTTCATCGGGTTTTTGAAACAATTGTTTCGTAACGGGCCTCCCTGGGAAAGCTTCCATCATAGTGATATTCCTACGATTTAGCCTGTCGAATGTTTATATTTAAGATTTTTTTCGTGGCTTAATAGCGTAATATACCCCTCGAACCGCCTGCAAGACAAAGTGAAGTGAAAAGCATAAGCCCGCATGCCCAAACCCTTCTCCCAAAATCCGTTCCATCATCGGGCTATGACTCGCAATTGTCTCTGTAACCCCTGTTGCATCCAGCCCCCAATAGCCAGCAAGCGGTAAAACAGGAATTAATATGGCGTTTTTGGCCGCATAGCACAATGACTTTTGTCGCTTAGTAAACGTATCCCCTTCACTGGTCTCAGCCTGGGACTGGTGTTTGGGCACTTCAGCAGTGAATAAAAGCTTGGCTGAGTTTGTAAACCCAGGAGCTATCAGAGTTAGTGGACGAGTCGACACAAGGGTATTCCTTTCGCAAAACGCAACTTTGTTGCAATATTATCACAATAAAGTTGCAGTAAAGACGAAAGTAACCGAATGCTATTACAGACTGATTTATTTAAGCTTTGCCCAGGTGTGGCCTAGAACTATTAGCGTCCACCAGTGGACGGGGACGCGTAAGCTCTCTGGAGGCTATATAAAAGCCAACAAAAAATACAGCAAACAAAAGGGTTTGTAAGTTTAAGTTAGTCCTATCCGTCTGATAAGCAGTCAGCGTCTTCTCCACAGTGGCATCCAAGAGCGTGAATTCTTCTTTGCTCAGCTTTGGCTGGATCACCTGCTGCATCCACCGCTGAATGGCTTTACTTTGATCGGACAGATCCATTGCCTGAGAGTCCGTTGATGTCAGAATTTTAGCAAAAATCTCCCGTGTGGCTTTGGCATCAGTCGGAGTCATTTCTGCCAATAAAGGATTGAGAGCAGTTTGAAGTATGTCGCCAGCGGCCTTAGAGTCCCCTTTGCTTGGTTCGAGAATATTGGCCGCAATGCCCAACTGTTTCACCGCCTCAGTGACAAATTGCTTTGCGGCGACAGACTGAGAATCTTCTCTAACCGCTTGCACCGCGTCAGAAAATTTCTGATAGACTGCCTCTAGCCCAGGTGAATTGAGTGTTGTCAATGCTTCATGAACGCTTCTTATCTGATAGTTTCCAGGCGAACTAGATGCCACCTGACTATTCAGTTTGCTTAATTCTGATGCCCGCTTTGAAATCGCATAGCGAGAGGAACGAACCCCATAGGGTAAATCTGTGGCTACTTTATAGGTAAATCCAGCCAAGCTCAACAGGGTGGCCAAACTCGCAAGCAAACCCAAAGCCTGAGAAGGAGGTTTTTTCGCCCCAAAGCGAATCTCTGAGGCACTGCCACAAGAAAATTGAGGAAAATTTTGCTGACTCACTCTTTGGCTTTTTCGCGATGACATAACAGTTGGTTGCCACGTAATCATGAATGATTGTCTCCAGCATTGTTAAAAAATTTAAAATATTCGCCTGTTGGCTATTTCTGCAATTAAGTCAGTCAAGACAAGAAATTGCCTGAATTCAGAATTACATTTTGCTTTTACGCCAAACACGGCCTCTCTAGCACGTGTCTGCAACTCAAAAACTTTAAAAGCCCCCCTAAAAGAACTGCCCCTAAAGAATTGCCCCTAAAGAACAGCCATAGTTGGGGTCGACACTTCGGGTGATAGTTGTTGCAAATGCAATTCTTCTAAATCCAACTGATACTGAATTTTCTGCATCGTCTCTTCGGTAATCACCCCCTCATTGCGGAGTTGTAGCATCACCTCACGTTCTTGTCCCAGCAATTTGATTTCCAGGGCGTGGAGTTGAGCCATTGGATCATCTGGAGCAGTCCCCCCCGGAGTGAGCCGGTCTAAATACGTGGCTCTTCGGGTATATTTCATCTCCAGATGCTTCAGTAGCTCACTTTCAAGTCCAATCAAATCATCCAACTTAGACTCATGGAGTGTTTGCAAGACGGCCTGAATCGCCTGCATGCGGGCAGCCAACTCGTCACATTCCGGACAATCGGGGTCAACAATATTGAGCTTTCGGATCACCCAAGGCAATGTCAGTCCTTGCACAACCAACGTTCCGATAATGACAGAAAAGGCCAGAAAAATAATCAAACTCCGAAACGGACAGGCATCTCCCAGTGGGGTTAAAAACGGAATCGACAGCGCAGCAGCCATTGAAACACCACCGCGCATTCCACTCCAGCCAATCACAAACACATTTTTCCAAGACGGATAAGGATCAATGGCCCGGTGCTTAGGGTCTAAAAATCTAGGGAGATAGGCAAATACGAACGTCCACACCATTCGAAAAACCATCACTAAGACATTTAACACCACTGCAAAGAAAAGGAGTTTTTCAGGTGTATAGGCCTGTAAACTGGCCATAACAGAATTTAACTGAAGACCAGTGAGTAAAAATACAATGCCTTCTAAGGCAAACATATGAGCCTGCCAGAAGGCTCGGCCTTGAATTCTGGTATTGGACGAAAGCATCGTCGGTGACTTCCAGCCGAGATAAAGCCCCACAGCAGCGGCAGATAGAATCCCTGATAAATACAAGTGTTCTGCAAGCAAATACGCCGAGTACGGGATGATAATTGAAAACAAAATCTCTAAATGGGCATCATCCATTCGATGCCAAACCCACCCGATCACTTTTGCAAAAAGGACACCGAATAGAATCCCACCGAGTCCAGAATAGAAAAACTCTCCCAAGGCGGCACCCAGAGAAAAATGTCCTGTTAACACAGCATCAACGGCAAAGCGAAACGCAACCAGAGCCACGGCGTCATTCAACACACTTTCTTCTTCCAAAATCGTGATGATTCTGCGTGGTAGCCGAAA
>CAZZIY010000261.1:0-2950 GCA_964654525.1 uncultured Vampirovibrionales bacterium
CACACCAAGGATTCAGGGATCAATGCCCGCTATGACCACTGGGCGCCCTCAATTTTACAAAATTCAGCTGCCAGAAGGGGATGCCGCTAATCTTCTAGTTCCTCGACTGGAAAAAAATCATGTCCAATTTAAGTTTAAGCCGCCACAGTCACCCAATTTCTGGAGTCAGATTGTGACGTTCCTGTTTCTTTCTATCATTCCGGTGTTTCTGATTATGATTTTTCTCAGAAGCGCCCAAAACGGTGGCTCTCAGGCCATGTCCTTTGGGAAAAGTCGTGCCAAAATGATGATTGATAACAAGGTTAACATCACTTTTGACGAAGTCGCCGGCATTGATGAAGCCAAAGCTGAACTCGAAGAGATTGTCGACTTCTTAAAAAACGGAGAACGCTACCAGAAGCTGGGGGCGCGTGTTCCCAAAGGAGTTTTGCTGGTGGGCGCCCCAGGGACTGGGAAAACACTCCTTGCCAAAGCCGTAGCTGGTGAAGCAGGCGTCCCGTATTTCAGTATCAGTGGTTCGGATTTTGTTGAAATGTTTGTTGGGGTCGGTGCCAGTCGGGTGCGCGATCTGTTTGAACAGGCAAAAAAACACGCCCCATGTATCATTTTTGTTGATGAAATTGATGCAGTTGGCCGCCAAAGGGGTGCCGGCCTGGGGGGTGGCCATGATGAACGGGAGCAAACTCTCAACCAATTACTCGTTGAGATGGACGGATTTGATCCCAATACCGGAATCATTATCTTGGCAGCAACCAATCGTCCTGACATTTTGGATAATGCCTTGTTGCGTCCAGGTCGCTTTGACCGTCAGATTGTAATAGATAGACCCGATGTGAAAGGCCGTGAGCAGATTCTGAAAGTTCACACCAAAGGCAAACCCATAGCCGATGATGTGGATCTAAAAACCCTTGCCAGACGAACTTCTGGTTTTACAGGGGCTGATTTATCCAACCTGCTGAATGAAGGCGCCTTGCTCGCTGCACGCAAGCACAAAGAAATCATTGAGATGGAAGACATCGAACTAAGCATTGACCGCGTTGTGGTTGGAATTGAAAAGCGCTCTCGCATGGTCAATGAGAAAGAGAAAGAAAATACCGCTTATCACGAAGTGGGACACGCACTAACGGCGATGATGACGGAAGGGTGCGATCCTCTCCGCAAAGTAACCATTATTCCTCGTGGGATGGCACTGGGCTACTCTTGGACGGCCCCAGATTCTGATCACAACACTTACAGTAAGTCACAATTGCTAGCCAGAATGGCTGAAGCACTGGGCGGTAGAGTTTCTGAAGAAATTGTGTTTGGTGATGTGACAACCGGTGCCAGCAACGATCTTGAGAAAGTCTCCAAAATTGCCCGAGATATTGTAACCGTCTACGGGATGAATGAAACATTGGGCCCTGTTGCCTATGGTGACAAGAATGAACATGTATTTATGGGCCGTGATTTTGGGACATCGCGCAACTACAGCGAAGAAGTGGCAGCAGAGATCGACAGGCAGGTGAAGAAACTGGTCGATAAGCAATACCAATACGTTCACAACCTGCTCTCTGAGAATCGTGATGTGATGGATGCGATTGTGAAAGTGTTGCTTGAAAAGGAGACCTTGGAAGAGCAAGAGATTCGTGAGATCATCGAAAAAACAAAAGCAGCCCGGGCCCATTCGGCCAACGGCAACGGTAGCATCACCATGAATCCGATTCAGTCTGTTTAATCATCATGAAATTTTCCAAACTCCTCGCCCCCACCCTTCGGGATAACCCGGCAGAAGCCGAAGTGGTCAGCCACCAGCTATTGGTTCGTGCTGGCTATATTCGTCGTCTCAGTAACGGGGTGTATAGCTATTTGCCCTTAATGTGGCGGGTGATGCGCAAAGTAGAACAAATTGTCCGAGAAGAAATGGACCGAGCGGGGGCCCAAGAACTCTTGATGCCCATTTTACAACCGGCAGAGCTTTGGCAAGCCTCTGGTCGGTGGGACGTATACGGTGACATGATGATGCGGGTTAAAGACCGTCATCAACGTGATTACGGGCTGGCCCCGACAGCGGAAGAGGTGATTACCGATATCGCCACTAAAGAGGTACGCTCTTACAGACAACTTCCGGTTAATTTATACCAAATTCAAACCAAGTACCGTGACGAAATCCGTCCCCGGTTTGGACTTTTACGAGGGCGAGAGTTTATCATGAAAGATGCGTATAGCTTCCACCGTGATGAAACATGCCTCGACAAAGAATACCAGGTGATGGCAGAAGCCTACACCCGAATTTTTGACCGCTGCGGATTAGAAACACGCATGGTTCGCAGTGACAGCGGGGCCATTGGCGGCAGTGTCAGCCATGAGTTTATGGTGCTAACCCGTATCGCTCCAGGAGAGCAAGAAAGCGGGGAGAACGAAATTATATTTTGCACCCATTGCGGATATGCAGCCAACGTGGAACGGGCAGAGTCTGTACTCCCGAAATCTCAGGAAGCCAGTCCCTATACAAAAACCGAAGTGATTGAAACTCCGGGTGCCACTTCCATTGAGATTATGCACAAGAACTTCAAAATGCACCCTTCTTTGATTTTAAAAAGTCTGCTGTACATTATTGACGAAAAAACACCGATTATGGCGCTTATTCGGGGTGATGTAGACGTCGAAGAGACCAAGCTACAGAACGTTATGTCTGGCAATAGCATCCGTATGGCCACAGCTGAAGAGGTAGACGTGCTATCTGGAGGGTCTGCCAAAGGATTTATTGGACCGATTGGGCTACCAAAACCGCTTACATTGATTTATGACAACAGCGTAGCGGATCTCAAAAACTTCTTTGTTGCGGTCAATCAGGTTGACAAGCACTTGGTCAATGCCAACTGGGGTTCTGATCTAGAAAAGCCAGATCGTTTGGTGGATATCCGTAGGGCCGTTGTGGGTGAAACCTGCATAGAGTGCCAGAACGGCTCTC
>CAZZIY010000262.1:0-2943 GCA_964654525.1 uncultured Vampirovibrionales bacterium
AATCTTTAATCGTAAATTCAGGAAATAAATCATCCAAAAATTCAGAGACAATACTTTCAAGTTTTAAAAAACGCTTCCCGTTTTTTCCGACAGAAACAAAGCGCGGTAAGTTACGGGGCAAGGGAATTAGTGACCAATGAACGATTCCTTCAGGATCATTCACTTTTAACACAAAACATAATCCGTCGTTGGGAATAAACGGGAAGGGGTGAGCGGGATCCACAGCCAACGGGGTCAACACGGGAAATATTTGCTCAGAAAAATAGTTTTTAAGCCACTGCTTTTCCCGGTGGTTTAATCGAGAGGGTTGAACGATGCCAATACTGTGCTTTGCGAGTTCTTTGGTTAGTATCCGCCATGTTTTGTTCTGTTCTGCCACCAATTTTTTTGCTTGTGTATTGACTGCATCCAGTTGCTCTTTAGGCGTCATGCCGTCGTGAGACGTGTGGTGAATGTTTAGTTCTAATTGATTTTTAAGTCCAGCGACGCGGACCATGTAAAATTCATCTAAATTTCGATCGGCTATTGCCAAAAAACGAAGCCGTTCAAGCAACGGGTTATTTGGATTGTTGGCCTCTTCTAGCACCCGTTCATTAAACTGAAGCCAAGAGAGCTCTCGGTTAATTAAATTGGCTGATTTTTGAAGCTTGGTTTTGGAAGAACTCTTTTTAGGATTATTCTTTTTAGTGTGGACAAGTTTAACGCTCACTGTATCACCTTGGACTAATTTTCGACCAAAAAATCAATTCAAAATACAATTATACCCCATATTTCCTTAATGATTGTATCAACTGAGATAGGCGGGTATGAGTTTTAGCGATTAATCGCTCTAATCTGTCGCTGTAACGATGTCACCACATCTCGTTCAAACCATGGATTCTTTTTGAGCCATATATTATTTCGTGGAGATGGATGTGGGATTGGTAAATATTGAGGCAAATAACTTTCCCAAGCTCTTACGGTTTCGGTGAGAGTCTCTTTTAGGGTCTCTTTTAGATAGTAAGCTTGGGCATATTGCCCTATCAGGATGGTCAGTTCTATGTTTGGCAGGTTAGACAAAAAACGGGAGTGCCATAACGGAGCACATTCGCTCCTTGGGGGAAGATCTCCACTAGAACCTTTGCCTGGGTAACAAAAGCCCATCGGCATAATCGCCATAAAGTTAGGGTCATAGAACTGTTCAGCGCTAACCCCCATCCATTCACGAAGCCGATCCCCACTGGCATCCTGAAAAGGGACCCCACTTTCCTGAACTTTTCGGCCAGGGGCTTGCCCAATAATCATGATCTTGGCACTGTCCCCTAGTTGAAAAATAGGGCGAGGGTTATTGGGCAGGTGCCCAGAACATTCCTGACAGTTCTTTGCTTCTAAAATCAGTGTTTCTAATGTGTTCATATAGATTGATTATAAACGAAGCAATTTGCTGGCTTCAGAGTTTTGATTTCTAAATAATTATCGTGAATGATCTCTTTTTCAACAGAAAGGACTCTCAATGTTGAGAATAAGCCCGTATACCGCTAGTGTAAACTCTTCTATATCTCCACAAACAAAGTTTGCAGGTGGAACAGCCTTACCCGATCCTGATGCTATTGCCAACACAACGATTGGGAAACTGTTGGATAATGCCTATGGATCAAAACATCTTGATGTAGCCTCATTTGTAGAGGCAGAGTTAAAAGGGAAAGGCATTCCTACTGATGGAAGAACCCATGGCGTTATTTTGGGTTATATAGGCGATTACAGACTTGGAGATATGGGCCAGCGGATTAAAGCAGCGGTTACAGCGTTGACAGAGGAATAGCTAAAGTCTCTTTCAACTCCTTTTCTCGGGCGTAAATCGTTCAATTTTCACGTCGTCTTCTGGTTGAATCAACCGGTGGCTAAAGGCATACTCGGCGAGTGCTTTTTTAATCGCATCATGCCCGTTGGTGATGTAGGGGTGCTTGGTGTCGTCGAGATCCCTTAAATGGTAATGATTGGACGGGAAGTAGACCCTGTCTTCGTGCGGTAGGCTAGTCCCGTCAGGGAGCACTAGAGCAAAGCGGAAGCTTTTCACAACCCAGAAACGAGAATCTTTTTCTGCGCCTGTAACGGGGACGCTGACTTCTCCTGCTGGAGATAATTCAATTTTAACTGAATCTAAACCCGGAATGGAGAAAATGGCTCTCAGCTGCTTGTCGTCATCCAGTGCTTTTCGCAGAGATTCAAGTTCATAATGCCAGCTGTCAAGACCGTCTAAGGTTTCATATCCTTGAGTAGTAAGTCCCCGGGTTGGCCATTTTGCTAACTGTTTATCCACTAGATTCGCCCGACTGGGCTCTTTTGGGTTGGGCAATAGAATACGGTTCATCACGCTGTGGCTCAAAAAAGGCAACGCTTTTTCTAAATCTTTTCCCCAGCTGCTCCACAGGCTTTGATTGTCTGTTGGCATGGTGGTCAGTTTGCGTAATCGGCCCCGGTAGGTATTATCGCCTGGAAATAATACAAAATGACTGCCATGAGGCTCTTTGCTATAACATTCGAGGTCATCTCGTTCCAAGGTGTCTTTTTCAAAGCATTCAGGTTGTTTCCAGATTTTTTCAAAATTGTGGAAAAATGTCACCTGCATCTGGCGAAAGGCGGGGGCACATAGAATCAAGCGGGTGACTGGATCAGTATCTAGGGCAGCTTTTAAGCCCTTGGCCACAGCATCCCAACTGCGTTTGCTAGCAGCGATTTTGTCAGGATCATTCCCTACATCACGAAACCAAACGGAAGAATCTACAGATTCAGGAATTCTCAGTGTGGTTCCAAATTGAGGACGGGCATTTCGAGTTTGATGCAAAGAAATAGGATGCAAAGAAACAGAATGATTCAACATGGTGGCAAGACCTCACAATTGATGCGTGAATGGGTGTATAATAAAATGAATACAACTATATTAAACGTAGTCAACTACGTAAT
>CAZZIY010000263.1:0-2936 GCA_964654525.1 uncultured Vampirovibrionales bacterium
GATGATTCCTGACGGTAGCGACTTCGTTTTTTTTCGCCGACCAGATCAAAGGCATCCCCGAGATAAAGCTCTATTTTTTCATCCTTTGGGGTGTGGTCAATTGCATCTTCACCGATAAATTGCAAAGAGCCTGAAGAATCTGCCTTGTTCACCCGGATTTTTCCCTTGGGTAGAGGCATCCCCAAATGATTTTGCTCGCTGTTTTTCAACACTATCAACGTGTTCACTTTTTTATACGCCGCAGTGGACCAGGCATCTCCCGGACGGCCGTAATAGTTATACGTACCGTAATACCCATCCGACCATCCACTGCTAAGCCAGTTGTGGTAAGAAATTCTATCAGGATCATATATATAACGTTTTGTGATCGGAATTTGATTGGCACTGACCAGGCTCACCTGTTTGGTTTCATTATTGGCGACCGTCGTTCGGTCTTTGAGTGTGTAAAGGTGATATTCAAACAGGTCTTCTTGAGAGAACTGAGGGGCGGCTGCATCAACCTCGTTAATGGCAGATTTCGCCATCATTTCTCGGGCTGCCCTGTAATTACGAGCTGGGTTCAATTTACGAACATCCCCGGCTACTAGTTTCAGTTTGGCGTTTTCGTATTTAGCCCCCGTTTGGTTATCAACAGAGACCCAACCGGTGAGATCGAGGCTGTCATCATTCGGGCTGATGACGGCGACATAATCACAGCGCCAGGTCAGCCCGTCTGTGAGATATGACACCTGAGTATGATGGGTTCCACCAGAACTGGCTCCCAACTTCCACATGAGAGTGGGACGAGGGTAAAGGCCCTCTGGCAAAGAGTCTACAATCACATCTCCCAAAGTAGTAAGCAGAACACCTTCTTTGGTCTTTACCGCAAATTCAGAAGTGGTATTTTGTGAATAATTACTCTCATAACTAGCCCCGTTATAGTAGCTATTTCGGACATAATTGGTCACAGGATTCAGCAGGATACCTTCTTTCTCGACTCCGTCCTTCCTAAACCGGATTGTTTTACCGACCATACGATCTAAAATATTACTTTTTGAAATCAAGTCATAGCGAAAATTCTGCTCCAGGACAGTGACACCTTGAGGGGCTGTCAGCGATTTAAAATGGACACTGGTCGGATCAATTTTGGCAGCGACATCGTCAAAAAAAACGGTATTGACGCCGTTTTTTAGAGAGAGGTCGCGGTAGTCTTTTACCAGGGCAAAATTTTGGTTATAAACAGTCACCTCAGGGTTATCGGCAAAGACAGGCATAATATTTCCGAATACAGCAACCGTCAGAGACAGTAACAAAGAGTGAGAACAATTTTTTCGAGAAGATATCGGTGGCATATTGATTCACAATCCTTTCTTTTATGAAGACCTATCATCTAAGATATAGCACGGATAAAGCACTCAGCCGCCTCTCGAAAATCTGGTTCCATCAGGAATAGCAGAGAATCAAGCCGACCGTGTTTGGAAGCGACTCTCAGCAAAACGAATAAGACTAAATCAATGCTTTGCCAAAAAGCCGCTTAATTTTTACTTTTCTGTTTAGTCGCACAGATGACAATTTTGTTCCAAACAATTTTTTTCATCGGGTCTTTAAGCTATAATTCTGCTCGTTCTTATCAAGCGTGTCATCAAGCAATTGCACCTCTGGGGGTGTAGCTCAATTGGTAGAGCGTCGGTATCGCACGCCGAAGGCAGTGAGTTCGAATCTCATCACCTCCACCAGACCCAAACCAAGATCAATAAAAAAACCCCTCTGGACACTTTATATCCAGAGGGGTTTGTGTGTGTTAGCAAAACACAGATTCAGTATTTAGGGCTATTATTGAGCTGCTGCATCTTGAGTCTCCTGAACGTCTGGCTCTGGTTCTGCAGAGGGGTCGGAACCAGATGAGCCAGACGAGTTCGCATTGGTCGAAGCAACGGGAGGCGGAGTAACTTGTCCGTTGTGCTGCCACCCATTTTGATTGGAATAGGTGGTATTTCCTTGATAAGAGGCACCATTGGCATTCGTCACACCCGTGGTTTGAGAAAATGTGCTTGCTTGACCAGGACCACCCGTCAGTTGATTATTACGGGTAAAAGTACCGCCCTTAGCATTGGTTCCTGTGGCATCGAGTGTTCGTTTGTAGCTGCCATCTGCATTTCTATTGGCATCCACATCCCTGCTATAAGTGCCTCCGTTAGCACCTTTCGCCGTGTAATCATTACTCCAGGTACTGTTCCCTTTCCCGTCATTGGCGTAGTCACGGTTATGGGTAAAAGTACCGCCCTTAGCATTGGTTCCTGTCGCGTCTACGCTACGCGTAACTGATCCATCGGGATTCTTCGTATAGTCCTTATCACGGCTATATGTAGATCCATTGGCCCGAGTCACATCGGTATCAACCGATTTCGTGACTTTCCCAGAAGCATCTTTTGAATAATCCACATCTCGGGATATCGTGGAACCATTGGGTCTGGTAACAGTAGAGTCTTTGCTCCAAGAAGAGGCCCCAGATGGGTCTTTGCTGGCCTCTGTTTTTCTACTGGCAGTGGCTCCATTAGGCCCCTGCAAGTCTGTATTGGCTTGGCGCGTCTGAGTACCATTGGTATCTTTATTCCTAGAGACATTCCGGTTATAAGCACCTCCATTAGGACCTTGGCCAGAATGATTTCGGGACCAACCTTGTGAATTACTATCTGAATTAGAGTGTGAGGAAGGAGAACTGGCAGGGCGGTCTTGAAAATGAACACCACTGTTATTTTCGCCAAATCTGCCGCCTTCGCCGCCAAAACGGCCATTGCCAAAGCGACTTCCTGGACCGCCTTCGCCGCCAAAACGGCCATCGCCATTACCAAAGCGACTTCCTGGCCCGCCTTCGGGGCCCTCGTTACCAAAACGTCTTCCAGGACCGCCTTCGCCGCCAAAACGGCCATCGCCATTACCAAAGCGACTTCCTGGCC
>CAZZIY010000264.1:0-2929 GCA_964654525.1 uncultured Vampirovibrionales bacterium
ATTGGGTAAAGGCATTCATATCAATGTAGAAAATCACCACAATATGCTGCGTGATTTTGTCCGCACCGCGGCGTATCGTAGAGCGATTGAACGCAATGTGACGCCAGATACCATTGCGATGGATCTTGGCTGTGGTTCTGGGATTCTCTCCTTTTTTGCCGCTCGTGCCGGGGCGAAAAAAGTGTTTGCGATTGAACGGCGCCCTGACATTATTGAGTTGGCCCGAGCCATTGCAGAAGACAATCATCTCGATCAACAGATTGAATTTGTTGAAGGGATGTCCAATGTGATGAAAGAGTCGCAAATTGAGCCAAAGGCCAATTTGTTTATTTCTGAGATTTTGGGCAATGCGATTCTGGAAGAGAACGTGCTCGAGTTTACGATGGATGCCCGTAAACGGTTTTTAACACCAGATGCCAAGATGATTCCCGCCAAATTGGATATGTACGTGTTTGCGTACCAGTCAGAAACAACCTCTGAGAAACGCCTTGAAGTGGCAGAATTAAAAGACTTATACGGCATTGATTTTAAGCTTTTGGGTGATGTGATGTGCAGCAAAACCTCGTTACGGGTTGATCGCTACAATCCTGTTTTAAATACCACGATGTCTCACCCAGTTTTGTTTAAGACAATTGATTTTAAGACGATGGAAAACACCTTGTTTACAGAACAGGTTGAACTACCTGCCTTAAAAGATGGGTTGATTACTGGTTTTTGCTGCTACTTTAAGGCCTGGCTGGATGAAGATACCACATTGACCAACTCCCCTTGGGCGCCAATGACCCATTGGACCCAAATGCTATTTGTACTGGCAGAACCCAAGCCAGTGAAAGCGGAGGAAGCGGTTAAATTAGAACTGTTCTATGACGGCCATATGCGTTTGACTGTGCTGTAGGCTGCTTAAAAAAACGAAAAAAAAAAAACACCTGTTAATTCAGGTGTCTATTCGCAAAAGATAGGTATAGGGTAATTGTGGGTTTAGGAGGCATAGTTAGAATGCCTCGACTGAATTTGTATTGATCGACGTGATCATACGTTTCATCCTCCCTAAATAGTGATTGCTGCTTGCTTCTAATTGACTTGGATATGAATTTAGGTTTGATATAGATTCGCCCTTGCCCTGTGTATCCCCTCGATAACTTGCTCTGCCCGTAATGTTATTTTGTTTGTATTGCTCTCACATAGGCATAAAACCATGGTGCATGTGATCTGGTGCTAAAAGATTAAGAAATAGTTAACAAACGCAGCCATGTCCGTGATATAGTTGCTCGGTGCTTTGTTTGTAGTGAGGTTGAATCTGTGGCTGGGTTTAATAAAGTTGTTTCTACATATGACGAAGCGTTGAGCGGTCTGACCAGTGGGATGACGGTTATGGTCGGAGGGTTTGGCCTGTGTGGTATCCCAGAAGGTTTGATTCAGCAAATGGTGAAGCTGGGTGTTAAGGATCTCACTTGTATTTCAAATAATGCCGGGGTGGATGGGTTTGGCTTGGGATTGCTTTTGGAGCACCGGCAGATGCGGACGATGATTGCCTCTTACGTGGGAGAAAATGCACTTTTTGAACAGTTGTTTATCTCAGGTGAATTGGAAGTGAAGCTGACCCCGCAAGGGACCTTGGCAGAAAAAATTCGTGCCGGAGGTGCTGGGATTCCTGCCTTTTTTACACCGACGGGGTATGGAACAGTGGTGGCTGAAGGCAAGGAGACTCGCGAATATAATGGGAAGCCCTATGTTTTGGAAGAAGCTCTGACCGCTGATTTTGCCCTGGTAAAGGCATGGAAGGCTGATACGATGGGGAATCTCATTTACCGACGAACGACGATGAATTTTAATCCGATGATGGCTGCCGCTGGGCGTATAACCGTGGCCGAAGTGGAAGAGATTGTAGAACCCGGTGAGTTAGACCCTGACTTTATCCACACTCCGGGGATTTATGTTCAACGGGTCATTCATGGAAGAACGTTTGAAAAACGAATTGAGCAGAGAACGCTATTGTCTAGCGCGAGTGCCAGTTAATATTCATTGCTATTAGCATATTAGAAGGTTTTTGAGTTTATGTCTTTATCTCGAGATCAAATCGCACAAAGAATCTCACAGGAATTGAGAGATGGGTATTATGTGAATTTGGGTATTGGCATTCCCACACTCGTTGCCAACTATGTCCCTGAAGGCATGTCGGTGATGTTTCAGTCTGAAAATGGTCTCCTGGGCATGGGACCCTTTCCGACAGAAGAAACGATTGACCCGGATTTGATCAATGCCGGCAAGCAGACAGTCACTGCCGTGACCGGCGCGTGTTATTTTTCTTCTGCTGAAAGTTTTGCGATGATCCGTGGAGGGCACGTTGATTTAACCGTTTTGGGTGCCTTTGAGGTTGATTCTCAAGGGAATATTGCTTCTTGGATGATTCCTGGCAAATTGGTAAAGGGAATGGGTGGAGCAATGGACCTAGTAGCCAGTGCCCGCAATATTATTGTGGCAATGGCTCACGCCAACAAGGCTGGAGAGTCCAAAATTCTTAAGGCATGCACACTGCCGCTCACAGGAATTCATTGTGTGAAGAAAGTGGTCACCGATTTGGCCGTATTAGAACTGAAAGAAGGCGCTTTCCATTTACTAGAAAGAGCCCCTGGCGTGAGTGTGGAAGAGATCGTTAGCAAAACAGAGGCCCCGTTGGTGATACCTGAGAATGTGCCAGAAATGCTGTTTTCTCACTATGCACTGCGATGAATCTATAAATATAGAGACAAGCCTTGATTTTTTCAGACTTTTTTTCCTATAATGACTGATAGTAGTCTGTGAGTGTTTTAGCAGCGTATAGGCAGAGGGAAATGACCTTAACCCCCCTCGTACGGGTTTTTAATACTGTCATTTTCAAGCATTAAATGGGTTTTTACCTTGGAGGAAACTGGACGGATGGACTTAAAAC
>CAZZIY010000265.1:0-2920 GCA_964654525.1 uncultured Vampirovibrionales bacterium
TTTCATTACAAATCAGGCTTTAGAGCAAAATCAAAGCGAATTAATCAACAAATAGAAACCTTTATCGCTCAAGCTAAGACCGATGGCGTTCGAGAACCAGATATTAACGTCTCCTCTGGACTGCTAGAGATGTCTCTGCCAAAGGAGAGCATCGAGCAATGGAAGGCTCGCATCAGGCGCAAGCCAATTTTGGGACCTTCAAAAGAGGATTGAAAAAACCGGGGGTAGCGGTCATAATACTGAGGTAGAGATTTTAAATTAGGTCTGGTTTGTTTCATCTCATTTGTGAACACGAGCCTCCCGTTTAAAAACTCCGTATCGTTAGTCAATCGTCTCGTACGGTTTTTTTTGTTACTTCTCCTATAACCAGAAAAAGAGGCTCCCTCATACTATGAGCACTGATAAAATGATCCCTTGCGTTGCTTGCGGCGCAGAATTTACGTTTACTGCAGAAGAGCAAGAGTTCTTCGCTTCCAAAGGCTTTCAAGAGCCCAAGAAGTGTAAGCCTTGCCGCTCAGCAGCGAAACAGCAACGTCGCGGAGGCTCCGGTATGGGAGGCGGCTACGGCGGTGGTGGTGGGAATCGTCCACCCCGCAGACTGTATGACACAGTTTGCTCTGCCTGTGGTGTTGAAACTCAGGTTCCTTTTCAGCCCAATGGTGCAAAACCAGTTTACTGCCGCACCTGCTACCAGAATATGAACACCCCTAGCTACTACTAGGCTGTTCTGACAATGTGTTTTCAGCTCGGGCCCGTGGGTCATTACTGATGACAACATTACCCGAGCTGAAAGAAACTTTACGCACCCGGCTTCACTCTGTGTGGCCGGGTGTGTATCGTTGGTCCGTGTTTTCAGACGAGAAGCAATTGTTCTTTAACGGCTATCTGGTCTACTGCTTGGGCGGATGGGCCTTGATTGATCCACCACCCCTCACCCCAGAAGATAAGCTGCTTATTGAAGAAATGGCGGATATCAAGGCCATTATCCTCACAAACCGCGATCATGAGCGGGACAGCCAAGCGTGCAAAGCTTATTTTGAGTGTCCTATCCTCTGCCACGCCCTTGATGCCCCCTTATTAAGAGTGTCTCCAGGAGAAGAGGCACCAGGAGAAGAGGCAATAGATTTAACCTTTCAAGACGGGGATATTCTGCTCGGCGACCTTAAAGTGGGCCATCTTCCCTTTCAAAAATCTCCCGGAGAATCGGCCTTGTACCATCTGCGGCAAGACCTCTTATTTTTGGGGGATGCCCTGATCGGAAAAACACAAACAGACCAAAATTTAAGCGACAATGTGAGCCTGCAGATGTTGCCAGAGGATAAATACACTAGTATTGAAAAAGCCAAAGAAGGTCTTCAGCAACTTTTGACATTTTGCCCAGATCGCGTATTGGCTGTAATGGTGGGGGACGGTGAAAATATTCTGTCTGATCCTTACGAGCAATTAAAAAAAGCGATTGCTTAAAAGAATAGTTGCATTCAGTTAAGGATACGTCCTCAATGTCATAAAATAAGATGTGTTGATTAAAGGGGGCTTTGGGTGGCATTTGTCTCATTTTTTCCGGGTTCATCGGATCCCGTGTTTCGTCGAACAGCCTTGCTGTGCTGGTTTGGCTGGGTCTTTGATTTTTTTGATCTCATTCTAATTGCCTTTCTCATTCCGACGATTGAGCAAAGTTTCCGCGCAGGACCTGAGACCGGAGCCTGGTTAGTGGGCGTTGGTCTGGGGGCCTCTGGTTTGGGCGGGATTATCTTTGGGCGCTTGGCCGATCGCTACGGACGAAAACCCATTCTCACAGTCACCGTCCTCCTGTTCTCCATTGGCATGTTGCTCACCGGGGCCAGTCAAACGATCACACAATTTTTGATCGCCCGTTTCATCACCGGTATTGGTTTGGGCGGAGAGTGGGCAGTGGGGCACGCTTTGATTGCGGAATCCGTCCCTGCCAATGAGCGGGCCCGGTGGAGTGCCTTTTTGCAGAGTGGTGAGCCAGTGGGTGTGGCGATTGCTGCTGTGGTTGGGTTCTCAATTGCTCCGCTGGTCGGATGGCGAACGGTGATTATGGGGTCTGCACTCACGGGTTTTCTGGCTCTGGCGTTTCGAAAATGGTTACAAGAGTCCCCGCAGTGGCTTGATACAAGCCTTAATAAAACAAATCAAGCTGATCAAGAGACAGAAACCCGGGTATTAACCTTCCCTGGATTTTTATCAAAATACGGTTTGGTTACGTTTTTGGCTTTTGTTCTGGCGGTATTTAAGCTGGGCACTTACTGGACCTGTTATACCTGGTTGCCCCGTTTTATCAGTGAGTCCTTTGGGGCAAAGCTCAATCAATCGGCCCTGTGGATTTTATCGGGGCAGGTGGGACAATATTTAGGGATGCGAGTTTTTGGCAATGTGGCCGATCGTTACGGCCGGCGTTGGGCGTTTTCCCTGTTTTCTGTGATGACGGCGCTTGCTTTAGGCGGTCTGGCCTGTTTTTGGTCGCTGTTGTTCAACACAATGCCGGTTTTATTCTGGACACTGATTACAATCATGGGGTTTGGCTCTGGGTGTACAGCGGGCTTTGGGGCTTTACTGTCAGAGTTGTTCCCAATAGGGATCCGAACCTTTGCGATGGGCTCTGTGTATAATGCCGCCCGTGGGGTGCAATTATTCTCGCCGGTGTTGGTTGCACAAGCAGTCCAAGTAGACGGTTTACGAGGAGGACTGTTGATCCCAACGGGTCTTGCGGTTTTGACTGCCCTGTGGGTGTGGACCTTGCCGGATAAAAAGGGGCAAACACTCGAGTAGCCAATGACTTTCTGTAAAGATGCTGTAAACATGGCGAAGACCCGGGACAAGGAGCCCCAGGTCTTCTGAATGTTTGTTCCAACCGTGAATTTTTGACTAACAGATCATGTATCGGCCGGTATCATGA
>CAZZIY010000266.1:0-2895 GCA_964654525.1 uncultured Vampirovibrionales bacterium
AGAGATTAAAAAAGAGTCTAAAGTGACCCAGTGCTCAGCATCCAACAAATATTTTGTGAACTGCCTGCGCTAAGCACCAGAGATTATTCTCCAGAAGCATCCAATAAAATTGAAAAAACCCGACAAACAGACTATTGATCTGCTCGGGTTTTTTTCTTTAGAATATACATTGTATCGGGGTATAGTCGCCAAATTTATGCCTGCTTGACTGTTTATGTTTTTATCTAGTGTTTACTTATTCAGCTTCTCGGACTGAAGAAACAATCTGAATAAGCAATCTGATGAAGCAATCTTTGTCCTTTTTTGTCTAGTGTTGACTTACGCCCATTTGCATTGCTGTTTAAGCGTTTAATAGATTGAGAGACTTCTTGTTGATGAAACCAGACACTAAAGCGTTTTCCTCACGACCATTCAGCTCACGACCATTCAGCTCACGACCATTCAGCTTAGGTACGTTAATCCTTTTTCTGCTGTTGCCTACAATGAACCGTCCTGTATTTGCTGACCCCAATGCATTTAAACCCTTCACAGCCAGTGAACTTCCCATCATGGCGACAACCCCTAACCTAATCAACGGAGTTTACGGTCCACAAGTAAAGCTTGATGCACCAACGTTGGACAATATTCCTGAACCGCTATACCTGGACAAATCATTGGAAGCAGGGATAAAAGAAACGGGTTCTGTTCAAATCAAGCAGATTAGTATCGAATACAATCCGCTGATTAGTGAGAAAAACCACCGACTTCAAAACACCACTCTTGATCAGCCACAAGCCTTAACCCAAGAGAAGATAGACCGCTTAAAATCAACCTACTTAAAAGAATGCCAAGACACGGGCTACGTGTGTGATGCCACTGTCAGCATCAAGAATGACATTCTCACTATAGCCCTCACCCCACTGACCTTAGAAGGCGTAGAAATTGAAGGGGTTGATCGCTGGCAAAAGCGGGTTTTAAGGCATTATTTACACAAATTAAGCGCCCAAGCTGAAGATCATCAACCCTTAAGACTCGGCGATTTACAGCGACAACTCCGGCTTGCCCAAATCAATCCGGATTTATCCTTCACTTCAGACCTAGAAGTGCTGCCTTATACCCACCAGGCCAAACTCAAAATCAATACCACTGAGCACAAAACTCCTTTTCACTTGGTGGCTTCTTGGAACAACCTAGATCAAGTAATTTTTGGTCGTGGCTTCACTGCCATTACGGGTGTGGCCAACAATGTCACGGGCAATGGTGATTCACTCATGTCCTCAGTGGTCTTTGGGTACCGTTCCACAGGAACGTTTACCCGCTACGAATACCCTATCACGCCTAGTTTTAGAGCGTTTGCTGAGTACCAGTTCGCCAAAATCAATCCCTATGACCCTCACTATAACGCCTCAGGGTCTCATGGATACGCGTATAAATTTTCCCCTGGTCTCAAATATATCTTCTGGGACAGGCCCAACAGCCGTGCCAGCATGGATGTGGCCTTTGACCTCAAGCAAGGCATCACCCGCTCTGAGGGAGACCCCATCGAACGAGAGGCGATTAGAGCGTTTCGTGGGGGGATTAATTACGATCAAAAACTGGGCAAAACCACTCTTTCTACCCGGCATGAATTTGCAGAAGCCGTGCCCATTTGGAGCGGGTCATTGGCCTCTGATAAACGGCTGTCCTGGTACCGTGGGGGAAGTCAGTATTTCCGCTATACGGGTTATGCCACTCTATCAAGGCCAATGCCGATGGATTCCACGGCCAGTGTTAACTTTCAATGGCAATTTTCACCCAATGGGGTTTCCAATTTCGATGTTGGCGGGATTGGCGGAGCTTTCTATGTCCGGGGTTACCGTGAAGTCTATATTTTCTGTGATAGCTACGCGATGGTAAACCTTCAATGGCAGTTTCCTGCAAAATTTATTCCCAAAAAAGTTCGGCTCCCCTTTGCAGATAAGCCCCTGAGAGACACAACACAAATTGTCAGTTTTGTAGACTACGGTTATGGGGGTATCTCCCATGCACCTCGAGGTGTTGATGCCTCAGAAAACTTAGTTTCCACTGGCATGGGAATTCGTTCGCAGTTAAACAACCGAACCACCGTTCGCTTTGATGTCGGTGCACCCTTGGCCCGTGAGCTTCCCTTTAGTCAGGGGGCTCGCTTCCATATTGGCGCCGATGTTGCTTTATTTTGAGTTAGCCTGATTTTAATCTTCTTTAACAAAGCGTTTATTCAGGCTTTCTCAAGGGTAAAAAACGTTTGATACGTTGGGTAAGTAAATACTGGATAGGGCACACGATAAAGGGCACATACTCATGAAGAACTCATCTGTTGAGACGTCTTTCTCCGGTCATCCGGTCTTTGGTTGGTCCGTAAAACTGATGAACCAGTTGACGTATCCCCAAAAGTTTTTGCTCATCGGCATCTTGTTTCTCTTAGTCTTGATTTCGCCAATGACTGAGCTCACGCTGAGTGTTAACGACAGCTTAAAACTTACTAATAGTGAAAAGACTGGAATTTTGGCCGTCCGAAAAGCTCGACAATTATTGGGCGATCTGGCTCTGCAGAAAGAGACTGCAACCCTGAAAAAAGATTGGGAACAACTGAAAGCTGTCCATCGCGAGCACAACGACATCTATTTGGCCGACTCCCAACTCAATGCAGTCAGCGCGTCTTTAAAAGCATTAGAGACCGACACCAGTTCTTCTGCTTGGAAAACTGCGCTCACCAGTACTCATGCCTATATCGATCAAGTGGGTGCCGCATCACAAATGGTATTAGATCCTGTGATTGACAGCTTTTCATTAATGGACGTTGGTGTTGTTCAATACCCAACGGTGGTCGATTTGGCGGGTCAGATTGAGCATATTGCCAGTAGTGATTCCTCCTCGCGCCGTCGTCTAATGATTGCA
>CAZZIY010000267.1:0-2864 GCA_964654525.1 uncultured Vampirovibrionales bacterium
TTCGATATCTTCTTTTTAAAGCCGATGATGCCATCGGCTTTTTCTTTTTATTTTATCAACGGCATCAAGCCCGGAACATTGGGGCGGTAAATAATCCCGCCACCAAAGCGCCAGCGTTGAAACAGACCGCCGGAGTCAATAAAATTCCCCGTAATATAGGTAGATACACTGTCTGTCCAGTTCATTAAAATATCGGTATTAAACGATGAGGACAGCGTCGTGGGGGACGAGTCAATAGTGCCATGTCCGAGATTAAAAGATTGAATCCCTAAACTGCCACCCAGTCGGTACTGAATAAATTTTTTGTAGAGATTCCCTTGTAAATCAAGACGAAAGGCATTGAGATAGAAATCACGCGGACTAAAGTATCCCCCCACAATATACCCAGGGGCTGCGTTGACCGCAGGGTTGAGTCCACTAAAGATACCTCTCTGACCGTTGACAATATCAAAATAACCATTGGTGGCATTGCGGCGGTAACTAAAATATAAGAACTCGTAACCCAGGCGAACCGTTGTGTTTTCATCCAGAGGGACCGAATATCCAGTTGAGGCAAAAAACTGATGCTTCGTATTGGTGGGGATATTATTGCCGTCTACCCAGCCGTATTCATAATTAAAATTAGCATCGATATGCTGGGTGAAACGTGAATTGACATCCACAAAGAACGAGTTCTCTCTGGCTTGACCCAAAAGTTGTCCGTTAAGAACGCCGTTATTTGGGCGAATCCCAGTGAGTGATAGCAAAGAGTTTTCCAGAGGTAGTCGCTTCATGCCAGTACGAACTGTTAGACGATCAGTAATTTGATACTTTGCACTGGCTTGGTAGGTCAGGCTGCTGGTGCTACTGTCTGTATATTGAGTAATAGCCATATCACCGTCTAGGGTGAGTCTATCCCATAACTTTGCCGTCCCACCCCAGCTGTATTCAATGCCCCACGTTGTGGCTGGATTGGCTTGTCTGGCTCTCGGCAGATACCAACGCGTGGGTGTAATTCCTCCGCGCAGACGGACTTGCGGTGTGATGGCCAAACTCATCTGATTGGGAAAACCACGGCCACGAATACCGACTGTCGTTGGATCGCCTTGCTGTGTTAAAAAACCAAATCCCGCTTGATAAACAGGTCTTAAAGTCCGGTTGATAGAAGTTTCAATCGCATTAATCGAAGATTCTTGTACTGGGAAATCATAAACAATGGGTACACGCGGACCGTATACCGTATTGAGTTGCTGCGCGTGTGTACTTGCCGGCTCCAGAGATGATTCTGAAGAAGTTTCTAAATTGGTTTCGTCAGATGTGTCTCTATCATGTTGATCAAAGACCAGGGCGCTATGAACCACTGGAGCCTGTAAATGAGGCTGTGCTCGCTGGATTGTGTTGTCTAAATCTTGAATGAGATGATCATAATCGGAGACTAATTTTTTTTCGGGGACGAATTTTTTCTCAAGGGACATTTTTTTACTGGAAGCAATGTGTTGGTCGAGTTCATCGACTATCTTGTCTAAATCATTGGTAATACCCTGATCCGGTGGGTCTAAACTCACGTCAGAAACGCTATTTGTGGCAAGTGTCAATGGTTGACGGTGATCGACGAGAATATATTCACTCTTCGTATTCTCAACAGGGGTCCAGTTAATCAGTGGTCGTAATTGCTTTAAAATATCCATGGCTTGATCGTAACGACCGTTTTGTTTTTCAGCCTCAGCAAGTCCCATCAGTATTTCTGGGTCTTGAGGAAACAGCGATCGTGCTTTAATCAAGATCGCTTTTGCAGCCAGTGGTTGTCCACTCCATAAATAGGCATGGGCTTTTCCAAGCATCGCTTCTCGTTGTTCAGGATCGAGTTTTAATGCTCGGTTAAACTGTGTGATGGCTTGATCGTAATGCTGCGTGTAAGACAGGAGTTTACCGTAGGCGGTCAAAATAGTGGGATTTTTGGGGAATTGATCCACCGCTCCTGCCAGTTGTTTGAGTGCTTCTTTGCGGGGAATTTGGTTGCTTTGAAGCAGTCCCACCCATTCTTGGTTTAATGACTTATCCTCTGGATAGTCCTGAACCAAACTTTTAAAGAGAGAAAGAGCTTCACTGGGCTGTCTTAAATCGTCACGATAAAGCCGCGCCTCGCTTAAACGAGCCCCTTTGCTTTTGGGATAGAGTGCCAAAATTTGAGCATATAAAGGTATTAAACGCTCATCGGGCGTATGCCAATCCAGCACATTCTCAATGGCATCCTGCCACTGAGCCAATTGTGCTGGATTTTCTTGAACCAGAGCAACGTATCCTTTCAGTGAATCAACACGGTGTGTTGGCTGCCAAGATAAGTATTCCGCATAGCCCCCTCTTAAAAGACTATCCTCTGGAAATTGGGTGATGAGTTGCTCAAAGGCCCGATTCGTTTTTTCTGCATCTCGCGTTGATGATTTTAAAAAGTCTACAACTTCTTGCTTGAGTGCTTTCTCATCGATAGCGGAATTCGGCAATTGGCTGAGTACGAAATGGAAATGTTGTAAGGCGGAATCAAAATCCTGATGTGGCGGAATTGCTGCAATTCGCGCAAGCTTTAAGTGAGTCGAAGCACTGTCGGTAGCGTTTTCCGCATGTAAAACCTCATTATATAAAGCTTCAACAATACCTGCTTCTGGCAAAGCTGTATCTGGTAATTTCAAACTGCTCAGGTAATCCGCATATTCCAATTTTTCAGCTGTATTTAACCAGCCTTGCTTGTACAGTTGCTGAAATGTGTCAATGGCCTCAGGTGCTCGGTCTAATTTCGCCAATGCTCTTGCCATTCTCAAGCGATGGGCATGAGCCTGTTGCCCTGCCGTTGATAATTGTTGACTCAGTAATAACCCGTCCTGATAAGT
>CAZZIY010000268.1:0-2860 GCA_964654525.1 uncultured Vampirovibrionales bacterium
AAGTACACATTGTTTTTTGCCATGTTTTTTCTACTTCTATATTAGAATCAAAGCTGTATCGATTTCGATGGTTGAAGTTATGCCCCAATTTTCTATTGTGACCCCGGTTTATCGTTCCTCAGAATCGCTGGTTACGCTGTATGAACGTATCCAAAAAACGATGGATGAGTTCATATCCGAAGAGTTTGAGCTGATTATGGTCAATGATGCCAGCCCAGGAAATGACTGGGAAATTATCCGCACCCTTGCTGATAGGGATGCTCGGGTGAAAGGCATCAATCTTTCCCGAAATTTTGGGCAGTACTATGCCCTTACCGCCGGCCTAGACCAAGCCCGTGGTGAGTGGATCATTATTTTAGACTGTGACCTTCAAGACCAGCCTGAAGAAATCCCTCAATTGTTTGCTAAAGCTTGTGAGGGATATGATATAGTTTTGGCACAGCGGATAGAACGTCAAGATAGTTGGTTTAAGCGCTTTTGTTCAAAGTCTTTTTACACTGTTTTTAGTTATCTTACTGACACCAAGCAAGACCCCAGCACGGCCCAATTTGGCATTTACCACCGTAAAGTGGTGAACACATTGATCGAAATGAGAGAACGCCTTCGGTTCTTACCTGCTTTTATTCAATGGGTTGGGTTTAGGTCCACAGCCATCCCTGTTGCTCACGGGGCCAGAGACCACAGCCCTTCAAGTTACTCGTTTCGTCGCTTGCTTGCTTTAGCACTCGATACCATGATTGCATTCTCAGACAAGCCGTTGCGTTTGATTGTCCGTTTGGGCTTTATCATCACCAGTCTGTCATTTTTGGCTGGCATTTTCTTTTTTATCGAGACGCTTGCTGAGGGAACGAATATCGATCCCGCCACCAAAGGCTGGCCCAGCTTGATGATCTCTCTTTGCTTTTTCTCAGGGCTTATCATCAGCTTGTTAGGTATCAACGGCATTTACATCAGCAAAATCTATGACGAGGTCAAGAAGCGCCCTCTCTATATTGTGCAAGAGATTTACCAGAGAGGGGGTGCTTAAGATGAGTTCTGGCACAAGTTTGGTCTATCAATATCCGTGGGTCTATGACTTTGTAATGAAAGTACTTTATGGACCCAAGGGATATCAAGATCGCTACGAAGCGATGCGGCCGTGGATCCCCAATAACGCACGGGTGTGTGATGTGTGTTGCGGCCCCGGCACTCTTTATAAAAAGCTATCTCCTTTTGTCAAAATCCACTATATCGGGGTGGATCTCAATCCTGGTTTTGCATCATCCGTTAATGCCCTTGGCGGACAATTCATTCAACACGATGTTCTTGAACAAAGCCCTCTACCCCGAGCCGACGTGGTGATTATGCAAGCCAGCCTCTACCACTTTCTTCCCAACACCGATAGGGTGCACACGGTAATCAGGAAACTGTTTGAGGCCGCCACTCAGCGAGTAATTATTGCAGAACCTGTCAAAAACCTGAGTGATAGTGACAATCCTATGATTGCCTGGATGGCCAAGCGGGCAGCCAATCCAGGTAACGGGCATGCGTCCTATCGATTTAACCTGAGTTCTCTAGAAACTGTGCTAACCCCCTTTCAATCTTCAATCACACATCAAGCCACGATCGCTTCAGGACGCGAAAAGCTTTATGTTTTTGACAAAGAATAACCCAGTATTTTCGACGGTTTTTGCCTTATTGATGGCAGCTTGCGTTGTCTGGGGCGCTGTCTTGTTCTTACCACTGGCCTACGGGGAACCGGACGATCCCGGAATGGTCGATTTCTTACGGCACGCTCAAGCCGTTCCGTTTATGACGGTGATGCTTTCCCGCTGGCTAATCGCTGGGTACCAGGCAAACCCTAGCATCCCGTGGTACGCTCTGTATCACTATGGTTTGTTCACAATAGAACTGGGTCTAATTTATGTCTTGATCCAGCGTATTTTATTCCCCCTGCCTCCTGATAACAGCCCTTTTCATCGAACCTGGCGTTATTATCTCTTTTTGACGATAATTGGCCTGGTTTATTTGGGATTTGTTACCAGACTCACCTTTACGACTGCTAGCATTTTATCGGGAGGGCTCGCTCTCATCGGTTTTTCTCTGCTACTGATTCAGGAGGGAGAAAGCCCCAAGAACAATAGAAAACTGAGTTATTTTCTTGCGATTGGATGCGGTCTTCTCCTTTCACTTTGCTTTTTGACACGCTATGAGGGGCTAAAAGGCGTTTTCTTATTTGCTGCCTTTCCTGCATACGGGATTTACGCCTATTTTCAATCTAAACGCGTTTCATTTGTTTCTTCAATCCAACGTCTGGCAATTTTTATCAGCTGTTTTTTACTCCCATTACTGGTAACTGTCGCTATTGAAAAGAATTGCTTCCCCTTAAGCCCAGCAGAAAAAGAATTTGCTGACTACCAGCTAGTCAATGAAGATACCATCGGCTTTGGGATCAGCGATTTAAGCATAGATAATCCCGTGTTCAAGCGAATTGGATGGAGCCTGAACGATTATAAAATCTTTCAACACTGGCTGTTTTTTCATGAAGATAAATACGGATATAAACCAATCAGTGAACTCGCTAAGGCCACAGAAGAGAACATACCCACCCGAATTCGTCAAATTTTGGCCCCGGCCATGTGCGGTCACTCTTTGAAAGAAACGATTCGCCGGTGTTGGTTGAAGCATTATCAGTGGACGTGCTTTTTACTGGGTCTTTTTATTCTACTGGGATTACAGATCATCGCTGTCAGACAGCTGTATCAGAACGACCCTCTATCAAAAAAACAAATGCTCCGTTCCTTCATCACATATTGTTCCCTTTTTATATATATTTTTTCTGCCAGTTGGGCGATGAATGCCTTTTTACGCTTCCCTGTTC
>CAZZIY010000269.1:0-2858 GCA_964654525.1 uncultured Vampirovibrionales bacterium
TATCTTGTTCAGGCCTCCTTTGAACAAGGCCTTCTCATCCTGGGTTGTGGAGAAAGCAGCATTCGCTTCAGCCCGCCGTTGGTATTGCAACAAGAACAGGTAGATTATACGCTGGCCGTCTTAACAGAACTGCTGGCCAAAGCGCCCCAAAATTAAACCTGCCTATCAAAGAAAATACAAATAGAGATAAGCGCTGTTACATAGTACTGCACCCGTGCTGTCTTTCTGCTACATGATTAATATCAATATTTCATTAATATCAATTTTTCGTTCTAATGACTTTCTCGTGTCCGAGTTCTTGTTCGTCGTGATTAAAACCAGTGGGGAATATGCAACTACAGTTTGACCGTTTCTTGCCGTTTCACGCTGGCAGACCGATGGTTTCAGCGGGACGAAGCCTGCTCCAAAATTCTCAGCCCAAACCGCCGTTACTCTTCAATAATCACCCCGAACCTGATTTGGTTTTATTTGGCGGCAAAGCAATCGAAGCTCGGCCCCTCGCTGAAAAAATCGAGAAGCATGTGCCCGTGGTCGTAGTTGGCGGTGGGGTTGCTGGGCTCACTGCTATGTACGAATTGCTCGGGAAACATCACATCCCTGCGCTGCTTCTAGAGTCCAAAGATTATCTCGGCGGCAATGCTCGTGCGGCAACATCCCCCAAAAATATTCCTCATCCAGCTGGCGCTACGATTTTTCTTCCCGGTGGAAGAGAGCACAGTAAACTTTGGCAAGAACTGGAACTCCCACTCAGCGAAGAAAATTCCTTGAAACCAGAAATTATTATCTTGCCCTCTGGAGAACGCTTTACCCCGTTTGGTACTCGAGAAGAATTGGCTGAATTCAAACCCACCAGTGAAGAAGCCAAAGCAGCAAGAAGGTCTTTCCAGCAAATGTTGCGGGATTTAAAAGAAATCGCCCGCAGCCCCCGGCAAGCCATTACGGTTCCCATTCAAAATGCCACCCGGCGTGCACTGGAAAAATGGGGCAATATGTCCTTTGCGGAATTCTTGGCACGCTATAACCCACTGGCCGCCAAAATAGCAGACACTTATATTCGATCTGATTTAGCGGCCCCCAGTGATGATGTGGCGGCATACGCCGGCATGGTGGATCTCGAAGATCTCAACAATCCTCGCTATGTGTTGCCAGGCGGCAACGGGTATGTGTGCAACCGGATGGCAGAAAAAATTAACCAGGCTGCAAAAACCCAAGGGCAGGCTGAGTCACCCTTGCAGATACAAAATGTGGTCACCCGCGTAGAACAAACCAAAAACAGAGCGCTGGTCCAATACCGAGATCCAAAAGGCGAACTCCACGTCATTTCTGCGGATCAGGTTTTGATGGCTGCACCGTATCAAGACGTGCCCCGGTTGATGAAAGTACCCGCCCGCGTGCAGGCGGTGATGGATTCGGTGAGAAAAAGCTCCTATGCGATCGTCAATATTTATCTCAACAAAACCCCGGTCAAAACGCATCAATTTTACATGTTGCCGCATTCTAAATATATTGCTGATTTGGTGGTGAGCACCAAAGAGCAAACGCTAGACCATAAGCCCACCAGCATCAATGAGCCATCCGTGATGTCCATTTATACTGCTTATACAGGCCGTAAAAGGGACTGGGAGACATTTAAGGCCGAAATCCGAAAAGAAATTTTAAAATATTTCCCCGAAATTAAGCCTGAGATGATTGACGACATCCGCGTGAACCCCTTTCGTTATGCGATGGGGGCCACCGCCCCGGGACAGATGGCCAAACTAAGAGATATGCCTCGAACGCTCGGACGTGTGACCTTTATTAATAGCGATGGGGGCGGTATTCCGTCCATCATTACGGCGGTGGACGAAGCGAGAAACGGGGTAAAAACGGCGCTGGCAGCCCTTCCTCCCAATACAAATACGGCCAAACCGGCAAGTTCTTCAACTGGTTCTCCCCCAGTTGCGACTCAATAAGAGAAATAAAGCCCCCATGCTCAAATCCACGCTCATTCTCTGCTGTCTTGTAAAAGCGCTGAGTATCAGCCACACCGTAGTCGCACCCTCAAATACAACTGAAAACAGACTAGAGACAGCCTTCTGGCGACTTAAATCTGTGACGATTATTCACCCCGGCTCACCTCAGCGCGAAGCCAACGCTGAAAAACAGTCTGCCAAACGGGTGAATAAATTGGGCAGTCCGCCACCGGCAACTGAAAACACAACGAATTACTATTTATCACCGGTTGTGTATCCAGCGGGCTATTACGGGCTGCCGCGGGTGCGCAATTTTAGCGAAACCAACCCCATTCAATACCACATCAATCCGAGTTCCAATGGGAATTTGCCCAGCGATCCGGTGCATAATCTGCGGCTAAATTAATTGGCAGGCACAATCCAGCCTTGCGCGTACACAGCAACCAGTGGAGAGTGGTTTAAAAACGTGCAGTATTCAACATCCCGGTGCATTTCCATCGCCATCAGGCGTTGACCGTGATGACTGTCCATAAAGGCAACCATCGGGTCTTCGCCATAGGTTTTGTAATGACGAATGGCTATGCGGGCTGAATCAGACAAACCCGCAGCGAGAGGCTCTAGAATAAAACTGAGATAAGCTGCCATCCACCCAGCAACAAAGGTATCCTCCAGAGACGTTCTGCCTTGCCTGGCGGCACAACAAAAGACAATGCAGGTGTCTTGCTGCACATCATTGAGATCATCTTTGATTTGATGGGCCAGTGTCTCTAGATTGGTCAATGCACCCACATAAAGGCGGTCAGTCTCAGTCAAAGTAGGAGCCAGCTTGCGTATCAGCCGGGTTCCGTTAGACGTTGCCAGAATCAATCGTTTACGCAGCAATTCACTCCGATGTGTTTCTATCTC
>CAZZIY010000270.1:0-2852 GCA_964654525.1 uncultured Vampirovibrionales bacterium
CGGTGTCTCCCCATTTGTCCCACAGACGCCTTGGTTATCCATCCTTTTCTAGAAACACAGGAAGTCTTGCCCGCACTCATCCACCCAGCTGTCGGCGCCGTCGAAATCCATAGCCGACAAGCAGATCCGTATATGATTCCTGAATTTGTCCAGAGCTTTGAAACAGGACTGAAAGACAAGTTGTTATCGATTTGTTTTCGCCCCAGTGAGCACTCCATGGAAAAAAGTCTTGCTTTTATCGATGCTTGGCAGCAGACATACCAGACTTTAAACCCCTCACAATGTCTACTGCCTCTGATTATTCAGGTAGACGGTAATCCGATGTCCGCAACAGATGAGCCAGAAGCCTCACTGTCTGCAATTTTGGCAGCCCGAGAGCTGATTGCTGCGTATGACGATCAACGTAAAGCTTCCTCTCCTCAGGAATCAATGATTTTCTTCACAATCTCAGGGGGAGTTAATCATCACACGGCCAGCTTAATACAGAAAGATTCTCGTATTTCAGGACTTGGAAGGGGCACCTATGCCCGAAGGGCAGTCTGGAACCATTTACAGCAAGGAAATATGTCTCAAGCCATTATCACCGCACAACAGCTTGTTAATAAAAAATTCTCCCCCTCCAAACCCGTTCATTCGCTATAATAAAAACAATCAAAGAGGTACAAGAGGGAGTAGGAGTATCTACCTGAATGGGATTAAAGCATGTCTCGTTTCAGTCCGATAACCACGATGAGATCCTTGCCGATGGTTTGAATCTGTTAAGGAATCCAACGATCGAAAACGATTTACAGTTACTGATAGATATCCTCCCCGAGCGGGTGAAGTCCGCCTTGATCAGCATGGATCTTTTGGAGCTGATCGAAGTGGTAATGGATCTCGGCCGCCTGCCAGAGGCCCGCTTTTCAGACGGTGCCATCGTGATGCTTAGCCAAGAGCAAATCACCTGTGAAGAGCTGGATCAAGTCGTGTCTCGTGTGGGTGATTTTGCTGATGACAACAGAGCTGGGATCCCCCGTACCCTTCACCGAATTAGTGCGATGCGTAACCGAAAAGGTGTTGTGGTAGGCCTGACTTGCCGGGTCGGGAAAGTGGTCACCGGAACCATAGAGTCTATCCGAGATTTGGTTGAATCTGGGAAAAGTATCTTACTGCTTGGCAGACCCGGCAGTGGAAAAACCACCAAACTTCGTGAAATCGCCAAATTACTCGCCGATCAAGCGAAAAAACGGGTGGTTATTGTGGATACCTCAAACGAAATCGCTGGCGACGGTGATATTCCGCACCCTGCTGTTGGTCACGCCCGCAGAATGCAGGTGAGCCACTCTAATCGACAAAAAGAAGTGATGATTGAAGCCGTGGAAAACCACACACCTGAAGTGATTGTGGTCGATGAGATCGGTACAGAGGATGAAGCGCTTGCAGCGCGGACCATTGCAGAACGGGGTGTGATTCTCATTGCTACTGCCCACGGGAGTACGCTGGAAAGCGTGATTAAAAATCCAATGCTCTCCGATTTGATTGGCGGCATTCAAGCTGTAACTTTGGGAGATGACGAAGCCAAACGCCGATCATCACAAAAGACCGTTCTGGAACGTGAAAAGAAACCCACCTTTGATATTGCGGTTGAAATCCGCGATCGAAACACACTGGCCATTTACCCAGATGTGGCTGAAGCCGTCGATCACCTTTTGAGAGGCTGGTCCATCTTCCCCGAAGTCCGCAAAGTCGACAGCCAAACCGGCGCAATGAAAGTACTGCAAAGTGATGTAAAAACATTGGCAGAATTGGCCCCACAAGCGCTTAACACCCTAGATTCCAAGACAAAGCCAGTGCACAGTATCAGTGATCTAACCCAGGCCTTGCCCGGGGGAAGACCTGGGGAGGAAGAGTTTCGCGTCTTTATTTATTCCATTAGTAAAACCTTGATTGAGCGAATTTTAGAACGTCTGCACCTCAAGCATATTCGAGTCACCTCTCATCTGCACGATGCTGATGCCATTATCGCCCTTCGAGGCACGGCCAGACCGGGTTCTAAAATTATGCAACTGGCAGAAGATTATGAAATTCCGGTATTTATCGCCAAAACCAACACCATGCCGCAAATTCAAAGGGCCCTGCGTGAAGCAATGAACAAAGAGGGCAGCATCACGCCGTCTGAGATTGGTTTGAATGAAAATGAAACCAATGAGCACAGTAACGAGACAGATACAGCCCTAAAGGAAGCCGAAGAGGCCGTTAACACAGTGCTTTCAAAAAGTGTTTCTGTTGAACTCTCACCGAGACGATCTTACATCCGGCGCTTACAACACGAGCTGGTTGAAAAACATAACCTATTCAGTTGCAGTGTCGGCAATGAACCCAATCGACGCCTAAAAATTGTGCCCTCTGCTGCACTCAAAAAGAATGACGTATAATCCCTAAAAAGGATTCTTCGGATTATTCTTCACGCATGACTCTTACAACCCCATCTGATACGCAGGCACTTCAAGGACGTTTTATTACCTTTGAGGGACTCGATGGCTGCGGAAAGTCCACCCAGATGCAGCTATGCGCAGGTGCGTTATCAAAGCAAGGCTTTAACGTCATACAAACCTGTAACCCTGGCGGCACAGAAATCGGAAAAGCGTTGCGGCAAACATTACTGCATCACCCCGGATATGTCTCTGAAACCTGTGAACTCTTGATGTATGTGGCCGATCGTGCCCAACATATGAGTGAAGTGGTGCTTCCTGGACTTGCCAAAGGAAACATTATTCTATGTGACCGCCATGTGGATTCTTCTGTTGCCTACCAAGGCTACGGGCGCGGGTTAGATCTCTCAGAAATTCACACACTCAATCATATTGCCACCC
>CAZZIY010000271.1:0-2852 GCA_964654525.1 uncultured Vampirovibrionales bacterium
GGGAGGCTTCCTGCTCCTAACACTCGGCTTTAAACTTCAGATCCCTCTCTACAGTCGCCTGGGTCTGCTGTGGTTTGCAATGTCTGGTCTGCACCTGGTGTTTAATGACCTGGTTGGACTGGAGGTGCCGCAAAAAATTCTGGCCTTTGTCGGACTGGGACTGGCAATGCTGGGTGCTTCATATGGCTACAGCAAGCTGATAGTCCAGACGCAGTTGAATAGAATGCCTGAATTTTCCGATGAGGCTGCTACGCAAGGCAATAGTGGGGCCAACACACACTCGCTTGAATAAGTAGAGGGACTTATCCCAGAAAAACGCTGGGCTCAGAGCATTCTACCGGTGAATAATCATCGAGCAGACACCAGGTAATCAGTGTTTTGTAGCTCAGCCCCATCGAGGGGGATAAAGAGAGTTGTTGTAAAACACACTTAGAAGGCTTGAGACTACCGTTTAAAACCCGGTTTACCAAATTGGCATCTAAACCCACTTCATGGGCAATCTGGTGAGCTGAAAGACCTTTTTGTTGCAGCGCATGGCCCACATTTTTGGCAAACAGCGTGCGTGAGTGTGTATTTAGCTGGACATCACCCGCACCAAGCACCGCAGCGACCAGTGGCAATGACATTCCAGATTTACTGACCGAAGCTTTGCCACCCAAAGCCGATCGTCTGGGATTTTTGGATATTTTGGTAGATTGATCTTCTTGTAATGAACGTGACATGACGCAAACCATCCCTCAGTATTGGAATTAAATATGAACTTACCATAAAAAAGCAACCCTGTCATGAGTCTTTCGACTGGGTGGCTTCCTATTCATCTATAACAAGAGGGGCGCGGAAAAATTGCGTTTTGATTGGAAAAATCATCTGTTTTCTTAAGAGAAATGAAGCACTATCCTTCGCTCAATAGCTCGTCCAGATTCTCTTCAAAAGCTTGAGCATAGAGATGCGCACTGCTCAGCATCATCGGGCCTGTTAAAAAGGGGAAAGCGAGAATACCAATGCAGCAGGTCAGTACCGCACCCAAAGTCATCGCGGTTGTGTATGCAATTCCAACAACAACACCACCCAGCATGGCGATGATGAGCAGGGGATAACACCGAAAACCCCAGCGAATGGTTCTCTGAAAATTAAACAGATTTGCAAAAGATCTCTCCTGGGCGGATTGGAAGAGAACCGCTTCATAAAACGGAAATAGAACCAAACACAGCAACCCGACAGTGACTGCAAAGATAATAAATACGATGGACCCAATGCCTTGCAGTGCATCTAAGTCAAATTTATTCCCCATCAGCATATATAAGGGGACACCGAATACGACCAGTCCTAATAGTGTCATCAAGGTACTAAATAACCAGTAAAAACACGAGAGTTTAAAGCCATCCCATAAAATTTCTTTCCAGTCATCACGCCAATTGGGCGGGTCAGCCTCAAGTCCGTCATTCTGCCAATTAGCCACCGTGTGCCACTTAAAACCCAACATCACAATTCCAATCAAAATATTGAAGGGAAGTTGCACAACATTTTGCAAGCCGTTGGCCACTGTCTTAAAGGTTTTTGGATCTGTCAGATGAAATCCAAAATACAATACCCCCAACAGGAGTAAGGAAAATACAATTGAAAGAACACCCAAAATAAACACAATAATACCAGGAATAACGATGGCATCCTGAATCCGTTCTTCTCGAAACGGGTATTTGAGCGCTTCAATAATATCAATACTCATACTTTTATTATAAAGGGATACGCTTGATTACTGGAAGCGTTTTGAATCGAAGCTGCTAGAGTCAGTTTATAATGCAACAACTGCCAGGTCCTAAGGCACTGGCAGTTGTTTTTGTTTGTGGGGTTGTCAGGAAAAAATTAGCATACGCGAGGGGGCGGTGGGCACCAGGCGTTGTTGTCGTACTGGACATTGAAGTTACCTTGCGCATTGACTCTGTTGTTGGACGATGCGTTGTAATAACTCCAGGAGTTATCGGCCGCGTTGTAATTTTTCGACCAATCCCAGCTGTTACCAGCTAAACTCAAGGTGTTGCTACCACCAGCGTCTTTAATGTTGACAGTATTGTTGGTACCAGTGACGCGGTAGTAATCGTTACCATAACCGGCTTTTACGGTATCTTTATTGCCGTTGCCACCAATCACAGCTTGGTTATTACCGCTGCCGAGATCAACGTTGCTACGGTTTCCGCTACCGGATTGATCAAAGCGATCGTTTCCTGCGCCTAAATTAGCTGTGGTTCTGTTATTGGTACCACCTGCCAGTAAGCGATCAGCACCGTAGCCGGTGTTAATGTTGCTGCTGTTTCTGTTGCCAGAAACAGACACGGTATCAGATCCATTTCCGGTGGTGACATCAGCCCGGTTACTATTGCCCGCCAGACGGATATCTTTGCTGCCGTACCCTGTGGCGTCAATACGGTCGTTGTTGAAAGAACCGGTTCTAGAAACAGTATCATTACCAGATCCCGTGTTGGTGTAACTTGTATTGTGGAAACCACCGAGTCTGACATCATCGCTACCGGCTCCGGTATTTATGGAATCACGACGATTGGCACCATAACGATTAACTTGATCTTGTCCGGCACCGAGATCTAAATAAGCGGTATTGCGGTTGCCACCTAAATAAGCGGTATCGTTACCATAGCTACCGTGGAAGTCGACACTGTTGTTATAGCCACCTTGGGTGAGGGTATCTCGTCCGGAACCGCCATAGAAGTTGGCGGTATTGCCTTGACCCCACTGGTGTAAGCTATCGTTACCGTAGCCACCAAAAAAGTTTTGAAAACCATTGCTACCATTTTGTTGAAAAGATTGACCGTATTGAGGATAGCAAAATGGGGCTGGGG
>CAZZIY010000272.1:0-2848 GCA_964654525.1 uncultured Vampirovibrionales bacterium
CCCTTTGAGCAAATCTACCAGCTGTTTCATCCGACCTAGATTTTGTCCCAGTTGGCTTAGCTCATCACGGGTGACGCGTCCGTCTCCGCCCCAAGGGCTGCAAGCACGATCGGCTTGACCGCACAGATTAAAGGCATCACGGGTGTTAATCGCATCGGCGGTAGGGGTTGGAGGAACAAATCCTCCACCTTCTTCGCCCAGGGCCATTGTGGTCATTCTGTCTTGATAACTATCTTGATAAAGTTGTGCACGAAAAGGGTTTGCTTGATACGGGTTGCTGAAACCATTGATATACAATGACATGGGTATCTCTCTCTCCTTTGTCTGTCATCGCAGCCTGATTTCAAGCGAAAAAAGCTGAAATCTGGCTAACACGATGAGTCATTCAGATAAAAAAAGTATTGGGTCTCTAACCGGGGAAATCGGAAACATGTGAAAAATCGGAGCATTGCTGCAAGGGAACATATTGTATTTAAATAAAAACAATTTATTAATTAAAATTGCCTAATTTAAAAATTGATTTAAAAAACTTGTTTCCCGTGGACCCACACCTGCTGGGCTGTTACATCTTCAGAGAACAGCATTTTCAAGGGGGCGTTATTTATATTTGCCGTTTTAGACACCCATAAGACGCAATCGGCCCACTTGCCGGGAGTCAGAGAACCTAGTGAGTGAGACAAACCCAAGGTGCTTGCCCCTCCCAGGGTGAGTGTGTGCAAGGTTGTTTCTAATGTCCACTGGTGGCAGGCCATGGCGGCAAGGGCCTCATGACGTAAATCCAGATCCGCAGAGCTCAGTCGGCTGTCTGTGCCGAGTCCCAGACCAGGGAAAGTATCCCAATCAAGGTAACTCAAGGTTTTCTGGTGAAGAAAGAGATTGCTTCGCGGGCAGTGAGCCAGTGTGACGCCGTGGTCTTTGAGTATGCCTATTTCTTGAGGTGTTAATGTGATGCCGTGGGCGATCACCAACCGCTCATCGAGTAACTGAAATTGGGAAAGATACGCGACAAGACTGTCGAACGCAGGGCTATGGGCTACTTGATAGGGTTGAAAAGCCTGCCCTAATATCCGATGATGCAGTTGCAAAATGCCGTTTTTTGGCCCGCTGGGCTTTTCTGTCTGGCACAACCAATCTTGCTCGTCTTGAGATTCTCCCAGATGGGTATGAAACCGGACGTGAGGCAGGGCATTTTTTAGCGCTCGCCAGGCCAGAGGGGAGACGTTAAATGGAGAATGAGGGGACAGTCCGGGTATAACAAGCCCGTATTGGCTAAAACGGGCTTGGAACACCTCCCACTGCTGAAGAATGGCTGGAACCCTCTCAGTGGAGTGCATCGGGTGAAAGCACTCAAGAGAGACGATGCCGCGCAGTCCCGCTTGCTGCATTAGCGAGACGCTTTCTCCGCTTCTGCTGATGTCGTTCACACAGGTCGTTCCGCTGGCCAGCATTTCGGTGATCCCGTGGTGAATCCGTTGTTTTTCTGCTTCCAGTGCCTCTTCGGGTGTTTCATTTTCTTGCCGTGTCTGCTGGTACACTTTATAGAGCCAATCTCCCATATTCCCTGTCATATTCCCTGTTTTCGGGGAGTCTGGCGGAATGGGATGAGGATAACTCAGCTCTAAGTGGGCATGGGTGTTAATGAATCCTGGCGTTAACACAGAACCTGAGGGCCCCTGGTAAGAATTTTTGTGTTCTTCAATTATCTCTAGCTCTATCCCTAGCTCACTTTGCCGGCCCACCGCCTGAATGCACCCATTCTGCAGCTTGATAAAGCCCCGCTCAATGGGGGGGGCGTCTACGGGCAGCACCCAGTCTGCTAATATTAGCTGCGGTGACTTTGGATGCATGGCGTTGCTTTTGGGTGATTCAGGGTGAGTCATTGGTTTTATCCCAGACGGTTTCCGTTATTATAGCCAAGAGAGAGAGAAAAGCCTGTTTAAACAGCCCTGTTTTTGAAGGCTTTTTGAGGCTTTTTCGTGAATTTATCCGTGAACTTTCCGCTGTTTTCTTCTACAATGAAACCTATCTGCAGTATCAATGCTTTTGAGAGGAAGGTGACCGTCAATGGGTTTTGTCTGGAATTTCTTTATCAACGTCCGCAAGTCTTCGGACAAATGGATGATTCTACTGTTTCCCGTGATCACCTTGGTCTTGTTTTTGGTGGCCATTGTCGGGTTGTGGTTGTTTAACTTTTTAAAATAACCTGCCCTCAAATAGCGACACTTAAAATGTTTCAAACTAAAAATGTTTTAAACTAAAAAACGCCCTGGTAATTTCTATCAGGGCGTTTTTTAAATTGAGAATAACAGTAGAGCCTAGCGTTTGGAATACTGGAAGCGCTTACGGGCTTTTTTCTGTCCGTACTTCTTCCGCTCTTTGGCACGAGGATCGCGGGTGACAAACCCTTCTTCACGCATCAGGCGGGCATACTCTGGGTTGATTTCTCCCAAGGCGCGAGCGATTCCCAGACGGATGGCGCCAGCTTGACCCGCTTTACCGCCCCCATTGGCATTGACTAAGACGTCATATTTTTCTTGGACCCCAGCGGCAACCAGAGGCTGCAACACAGGGACCTCAAGGGCTTTACGGTTGCCAAGATAAGTGCTCATTGGCTCCCCGTTAATCAAAACAGTACCTGTGCCAGGCTTTAGCCGAACACGGGCAATGGCTTCCTTGCGACGTCCTGTTCCTCGGACACCATTTTTTGCGTATGCAACTGCCATGGGACTAGCGTTCTCCTTTGCTTATCAGTTGAAGGGTCTTAGGCTGTTGTGCCTGGTGCGGATGGGCAGGACCCGCGTAGACCTTTAATTTGGAGAATTGGGCTGCACCCAAAGTGTTGCGAGGC
>CAZZIY010000273.1:0-2841 GCA_964654525.1 uncultured Vampirovibrionales bacterium
CAGAGCCCTAGCCCCTGGAGGAGAAAAATCACCGCCAGCAGCATAAAAGCCACCCCGCTGATTTTCGTAAACGCTTGACCCAGGCTGGCCATTTGCGCTCGGTATTTTAACAGGCCGGTAAATAAGCCCACAACCATCAGCAAAAAGCCTTGCCCCACAGCATAGGCAAACAGGCTTATTCCCCCTAAGACGGGATCGCCTTGTTGACTGATCACACCCAAAATCGCGGCCAACACGGGCGTACCACAAGGTGAGGAAACCAGCCCAAATGAGGCGCCCAAAACATAGGGCGCTAACCATTTTCCTTGCCGTTGTTCGGGTAATTTAGTCAGCACCGAGGGAAGGGGTAAATGGATCCATTCTAAAATTTGCAGCGCCATCACAAAGCAGACCGCAGCTACCAAATAATAAAGCACACTGGTATTAAGCTCTCCAAAGGTTTTCCCCAGCAGGCTGAGCCCAATCCCCAACACGGTGAGAACAGAGGCCAACCCCAGAATAAACACGCCCACCTGCTGAAAGACGTCCCATTTGGATTTACTCTCGTAAACGCCCATATAACCAATCAATATGGGCAACATTCCAATACAACAGGGAAAAAACGAGCTGATAAGACCCGCTGCAAAGGCCAGCAGAACGGTCCATCCCCCACTGGTGTGCTTCAAACTCTGTTGAAATTGACGACTTACCGCCTGCATCAAGTCACTGGATTCACTGGCTTTATCGCTGACTCGCCTTGGCTGAGCATTTTTGGACATTGTGATCTCGTTAAACGCTTCTCGCAGAGCAGCCTCTGAATGAAAATCCGTATACACCCTGGCGATTTGACCGCTGGAATAAATAAACACTTGGGTGGGCACAATTTTGGGTTGAAAGGCCTGAAACAGTGCCTGATTGGTCGCACGGTCTTTACTGATATCATAGACTTTTTCAACCAAATGACCCTTCTCCGCATATTCAGGCAGGAGACGGGCCAAAATGGGATCCATTTTTTTACAGGCCAGGCAAAATTTAGACTTAAACTCAAGAAAAACGGGTTTTCCCTTGGCTTCAGGAAATAGCGCGTGTACTTGCTCATCGGAAACAGCTTGAACCCCGTCATAAGACACTTCCTCTGCAACGGCCCTTTCTGTGAAAATCACGCCAACAGCCAACAGCAACATGATCAAGACCAGGTAGCAAGCGTTACGATATTTTCTGGCTATATTCATCAATTTGATTACTTTCTGTTTGACTACTTTCTGTGAGATAGACGATCAATCAGGCCGGGAAGTTTCATGGAATCAAACACGGGGATAGAGCAACGATTTTGGGTGCACACAAAGGCTGCCGGTTTTTCCAACGTTGGATACTGAACATCGGGATTGGGCATCGGGCCTTCTGACTGATCCCACCAATCGAGTCGTTTATACGTAGAGGGGTAATTGAGAGCTGCCTTAAACAGCTGTTGTGCTTGAGGGTCAGTCTTACCGCCTACCACGGTGACGTGCAGCGGTGCATGCGTCAATTCAAAGTCTGGCAACAGCGAACTGGCAGAAAACGGAATACCCGCAATGCTGGGCTGAACCAGCCAGCGCATCCCGTGACGAGCCATCTCGGCCTGCTGAGCATGACCGGTTAAATGACCCAACAAGTTTAGCCACCGGACTAAAGAAACATTCTCATCCCGGTTTTTAACGGCAGAGGTCTCTGTTCTGGCCGCAACAAAATACCCAGCTGCGGGTGAACGAAAATTCTGTTCGATATAACGCGCCGTCTTCTCGGCGTTAACCAACCATAACCTCTCCCCTGTGGATAAATACAGCGCGGTAAAAGCCCGGCCCATTGCCAGCGTATCTCCCAGGAAAATCCCTGCCTGAGAATTATTGGAGGGAGAATTATTTTTGGATTCTGGCTGGTTATGGAAAAAGCCCAGTGTCTCTTCCGTTTTTTCAGATCGATTGTCAAGAGCCCAATGAGCAGCCTGAACTGCCTGATTGAGGTAAACGGGCTTACCAGACGCTTGGTAAAGTGCACACAGCGCTTCAATCGCCCACCCGTTTTCTCGAGCATACTGGTGAGTGTCCACACGAGGAATTCCACGATGTCGGCGCGCCTTATCGCTGAGTTTAAAATAGCTGCCTCCATGTTCCCCGGGTCTGGGATCCGCATCTTGACTCACGTAAAAAGCCCCGTTTGGCCCTTGTAAAAAACGGGTGAGATATCCTGCGATGGCTTCTGCGGTTTTTAAGTAATGGGGATCTTTAAATTGTGAATAGGCAGCGGCATAAATCCGGATGTTTTCTGCCTGAACAGACATAATTTTCTCAAAGTGTGGATGGGTCCACACACCCCCGGTCGAATACTGGTACATCCCTCCCCACACAGGGTCCAGTAGCTGCATTTGAGCATTCAATGTTTTTTGAGCCATTTTACCCGCAATCACATCCCCGGATTGGGCTTTCAACAGGGCATATTCCACACTATCTGGGTCTAGAAATTTATGACTCCCATGGCCCCAAGCCCCTTGCTCCGTGTCAAACCCGTCAAAAAAGTCGTTGGTTAATTTCTCTCGCTGTTTTTTAGACAAGGTAAAAGGGGCTTTATCACCCTCAGCTTTATCACCCTGAGTTGAGTTGGTCGTAGCGTCTTCTATGACTGAAACAGGGGTATCATCAGGATCTGTCTTTTCTGGGGTGGGGTCCTTAAGCACTGCTTCCAACAAGCGAACCATTGCAGTGGGGGTAATATAGCCGGCCCGTTTCACGATATCGGTTCCGTCTGGACTTAAAATTACTGTCGCCGGCCATCCGTAATCCCGGTAGCGAAGGGCCAAATCAGGACGGGCATCTTGATCGGCCT
>CAZZIY010000274.1:0-2833 GCA_964654525.1 uncultured Vampirovibrionales bacterium
TAGAGAACAATGCCTTCTTTACTAAATTGAAAGACTTCTTCAACAGCCTGCAGACGGTTACCACTGCCCGAAGTTTTGAGAACAGGCTTGCCGTTTAGGGTGAGAATTAGCTGAACGTCGGGATGGCTGATAGCAATGGCCTCAACAAGTTCTTGAATGTGAGCCATTTCCGTTTGGGGGCGTTTTAAAAATTTGAGCCGGGCTGGGGTGTTAAAAAAGAGATCATTCACCTCCATAATGGTTCCAGGGGCGCATCCTGTAGGCTCAGTGACAGGTTCATGAGCTTCATTAAAGAGAACGCGAGTCCCAGTCTCATTGGGAATTTCTGAGCGGCGAGTGAGGCAGACCATTCTAGATACGGCACTGATGCTGGCTAGAGCTTCTCCTCTAAATCCCAGCGTTTGCAAGCAGTCTAAATCTTCAATTTGGGTAATTTTACTGGTCGCATGGTTGTAAAAAGCCATTTTGGCATCTTCAGGGCTCATCCCCTTCCCGTTATCTGCCACACGAATCGCGCGTCCGCCGTCACCAATGCTGATATCGATCTTGCTGGCTCCTGCGTCTAAAGCATTTTCCAGTAGCTCTTTTACTACTGAGGCAGGGCGATCGACCACTTCCCCAGCCGCAATTCGGTTGATTAAATGGGCGGGCAAAAGATGGATAGATGTGTCTTGAGACAAAGCAGACATAAGACTAGCCCCTTCAGGATTTCTCTGATCGCCAGAGAGTAACCATAACAGTAACAGAGCCCCCCCCTAAAGAACAGCATTTGTAAATACAGCATTTGTAAATACAGCATTTTGTAAATGAAGCGTTAAAGCAAACGCACTTCTAATCGACAGGTTTTAAATGCGGGTGGGCTTTGGGCGTATTGCGATCAAAAATACGCTGGTAGCTCGACTTCTTGGGCCGTTTTCTGAACCAGAACTTCAGGGTATTACTAAACCAGCCTTTGGTTCTGCCGGTCACGAGTGAATCAGTAACGAGCAGCCCCAAAACACAGAGCAACGCAGGAAAAGGTTTCAAAAGACCAATCAGAACGAATAGGGACAGGGTCAAGCTGCCCACGCTGCTTACAATGAGAGAAAGTTCAGAGCGATTACACGGGAAAAACACAGAAACAAGAGAGTTTTCGGGCACGGTTTCAAGGACATTTTCTGTTGTCAAATAGTCAAACTCAACTGGATCTGGCTCTTTCTGTGGTACCTGATCTGCATCGGACGTGTTGGATAAAACTCTTGCTGAATCTTGCTTTAAGACCGTTAATCCTGGAGAATTATCCGGCGGATTCACGGTCTCTTCGGTCAAGATTTTGGGAATTTGAACGGGCAGAGTGACCACGTTTTTTGTGGGGTTTTCGATCGGATTGTCTGGCTGATTGTCTGGGGTGTTGGAACTCACAGTGGGGCGTCCTTTGCCTAATCTGACGAACGGGACAATGCTTTTAGCTGCTCGTAAAGCTGTTTCTCTTTTTGACTGAGTGTTTTTGGGATGGCTGCTTGTAAAGTCAGAAGGAGATCTCCAGGATTCCCGTCATGACTCGCCGGCAGCCCTTGTCCCTTGAGGCGGATGGTTTTCCCGCTTTGAGAACCAGCTGGTAAGGTAACCTCGAAGCGTCCCGACAGGGTTTGGATACTGACTGTCCCACCAAGAGCCATATCGGCTACGGGGATATCCATGCTTGCCTTTAGATTGAGCCCGTCTACCTGAAATGTGGGGTGGTTTTGAAATTGCACCCGTAAGAATAGGTCTGAACCCTGAGGGCCTTCACCCCGAAGACGGATTTTAGCGCCATCTTTCACCCCTTTGGGTACTTTTACATTGACTGATCGCCCGGATTGTTGGAGATAGATGGATTTTTCAACACCATTAGCCACTTCTTCAAGACTTAAGGGCAAAATCTGCTCGGGGACATGAGTTTCTTTTCCCCTAGGAGGGTAACCTGCTTGCTGAGTGCTGAAGCCTTGGCCAAACAAGATGTCGAAAAAATCAGAAAACCCACCCATGCCGGCACCGCCAAACCCAGAGCCACCTGAAAACATGGCGCCGAGATCCTGCATGTTGATCCCTTGCGAAAACCCGTTAAACCCTGGAGGTGGCTTAAAATCACCCCCATGCCTCCAATCAGCGCCAAGACTATCGTAGCGTTTTCGCTTTTCTGGATCTGAAAGCACTTCATAGGCTTCATTTATCTCTTTGAATTTTTCGGTATGAGCTGGATTCACATCCGGATGATATTGCCTTGCCAGTTTGCGAAAGGCAGATTTAATTTCTTTCTCGCTGGCAGAGCGAGAAACGCCCAGAATCTGATAATAATCTTTGTATTGAATGCTCATCGGGATTGAATGATCATATCCAGTCTTTGTTGAGTACTATTTATCTATTATATATAGCCGGTTGCCGGAGAATGTTGATTTTTAAGCAATTTGTAATGGTGTTGAGCAAGATTGCGGCACATATCTCCAGTGGTGGGTGACAACTTGTTGATGACCGTGGCTCTTGCTAAAATGCGACCAAGAATAAATGTGACGACACGTTTTGCTTCTATAGTATTGCAAGCGTATTTCAAGGTGTATTTAAGGGTCTTTCGTTTGAATCAATGTTTTAATCGTGCTGCTCTGCTTATTGTCTTGCTGGTCGTGCTGCTTGTCTTTGGCTTGCCTGCCTTTGCTCAATCAAGTTCGGATGCTAAAGCGGAAACCCTCTGGCAAAAGATCAAACACAGTGCGCTTTCGTCTGAAAAGCTTTCTGAAACAGCACCTAAAACAGAAGAAATTCAATCCAATAGCAACTATCATCCAGTGACCAGCAATAACGATACGCCGGCCCTGAC
>CAZZIY010000275.1:0-2803 GCA_964654525.1 uncultured Vampirovibrionales bacterium
GGAGTACCGGTTACAAAAACACCCACTGAGTCTAAGCAGCACCTGGGTACTGCCTTCTCGGTGATACCGTTCGATGTGTTCTGGGAGTCTTTGGAAGGGCAGTTGGATCCATCCTTTGGGACGGTCCGGATCAAACACCCCTCGCTTTTCCAGGACCGTCTTCAGGCGGTTTAAGAAAACGCCTGCCCCTTGTTCCGTATTGGTTTCAAATCCGAGCGTGACTGACATAGAAAAAGCGTAAACCAAAACAGATGTTTTGGACAATAAAACAGCACAAGATTAACGGAAAAATTTTAGACCTTATGCCTTAGCCGGGGTTTTATACTGCTTGATGAGCTTTTTCAGCTTTCCCTCTTGCCCCTGAATGGCAGCAAGATTCATCGCCATTGCCCGCATGTCTTTTTCTGGCAGTGCGTCATTGGGTTTATCAATACGGTCACTGGCCAGCTTCAGCACCTTAATATAGGTGTTGCGGAGTTTGGCCATGGCTTCTGCAATCGCCTTTTTCCCCTCATCTGGATAGCCACTGAGATCGGCTTCGGGATCGTAGAGGGATTTTAGCTCTTGATCCAAGAGTTCGCCGAGTGAAGCCGTTTGGTAGCGCCAGGATTTATTGTCGTAATAAGAACCTTCAGCAAAGACTTTGCCGCGGCCGTCTCGATTGGCTTTTTTGGAGAATTCTCCTTTTTGAACAGCGGCCTGAGTCGCTCCGTCTAATTCAATGGCCGGGACAACTTTATCGATCAGACCGACTTTATAGGCTTCTTCTGCATTGAGAATGGCAGGACCACTGCCGCCCTTCATCACGCCCCCTTCTAAAATCAAAAATTTGGTCATTGCTTTGCCAATTCTTCGGGGCATTCTTTCTGTTCCACCCCAGGCTGGGAAAATACCGTGTTTTACTTCGGGAAGTCCCATCTCAGCTTGGTCCGAAGCCACCACATAATCACAGGCCAGAGCCAGCTCCATACCCCCACCCAAGGCGGTCCCGTTAATTTTGGCAACAGTCACCTTCTCAGAAGCGGCAATTTCGTCATAAACCTCTCGGCCGTAGCGCACAAAATCACTCATATTTCGGTACTGCATCAGCTGAGTCACCATCTGCCCGGCTTTTTGGCCCAGACGCTTGCCGACCCACGCGTATTTATCAGCGATGGCCATGGCCTCATCCTGCATTTTGAAGATATCCGCCCCGGCCACAAAATACTTGCCCCCCACGCTCTCAAAGACAATGGTTTTAACGCTGGGATCCGCATTGGCCTTACGGTAAGTTTCGAGCAGGGCATTTAACGTGGGACGGTCCAGCATATTGAGCATTTTGGGTTGCGGCCGGTTAATTGTAATGACTTGGGTACTGCCTTCTCTTCGGGTGTCAATCGGGTTGAGCTCAAAGGGTTTCCCGGCCTTAGCTTGTGCTTTTAGACTTTTGGGAACCTTAAAAGCAGGGTTGTATTTGCTGGCATAGGCTTCCACAAGTGCCAATGATTTCTCTGGACCCAGTTCTCCCATCAGCTCAAAGGGGCCTTTCTCCCAGGCTAGTCCCGTTTTCACCCCACGGTCAACATCAGCCGCGGTGGTGACGCCTTCATCCAGCAATTGACCCGCGATCCCAAAAATCAAACCCAACAGGCGGTCACGAACGGCAGCTTTCTTATCCTCTTCAACAGGGCTTTGATCAATTGGAAAACGGATGGCATCCAGTCGCTGGTTTAATATCTTGCGGTATTCAGCCTCACTCCAATTGTTTTGTTTGGATTCAGCACGCACTTGGGTTTCAATTTCACTGTAACGGCGGTTTTTTTCTAAGATTAACGGGGTGGCCTTGTACCCATCACCTAGCCCGCGGTGAAGCACCTGGGTGGTTTCGCCCAAAATCCACATATAGTTGTCTTGATTAATCCCGTTGAAGGGTAGCAGCACCATCTTTTTTACTTCTGGAAATTTCTTGCTGAGGTTTGGCCAAATGGTTTCCCAGGCTACTTGGTCAATGGTATCAATCCCGGCTTGCTTTTCATCCAGCATTTTTAGACCTTCATTGACCATCGGGATACCAATCCGGTTCACCACAAAGCCCGGGGAATCTTGGCAAACAATGCTGGTTTTCCCCAGCGCTCGGACGTAGGCCATCATCTTGCCCACGGTGGCATCAGAGGTATCTGGCCCTTTGACGATTTCCACAAAGCGGTTCATATGGGCGGGTTTAAAGAAGTGCAACCCCACAAAGTTTTTGCGCCGTTCGGGAGATACGGCTGCGGCCATATCTCGAACATTCAATGAAGACGTGTTGGTTGCCAGAACCGCGTCTTTGTCGAGATATTGGTCCAGTAAATAAAATTGGAGCTGTTTGAGTTTCAGGTCTTCCTTAATGGCTTCAATCGCCACGCCCACATTTTTGGGAAGTTGAGACAGTCCGGGAACCATAGCCTGAACAGGCAGGCCAACCTTTTCGATGGTCCGCTTCATCTGCTCAAAGGTCAGCCGGTTAAAGTTGTTAAACGCAGCCCCGGCGCCTGTGGAAAGTGGCGCTTCTGTTGGGTATAAGGCCGCAAAAGTAGCCACAAATTGGGGGTGGGCTAAAACGTCCAATGGATTGATCCCCAACCCGCCTTTAAGGCGCTCTCTGGAAGCACTGGCTTGTTCAGTGGAGAGAATCCCTCGGGCTTCAGCCTTGCCTACTTCTTGAACAATTTTCTGTTCCCCGGCTTTGGCAGCATCTGAGTTAATCTCTTGAATATAGGCAGGAATTCCATTATTCATTGCATTTAGAGCGATCCCACTGCCCATCACACCCGCACCACCGCCA
>CAZZIY010000276.1:0-2786 GCA_964654525.1 uncultured Vampirovibrionales bacterium
GAGGCCAAGCTAGCAATAAAACTTTACATTTAGGGGAATAAAAAAGCTCCCAGTTCTGGGAGCTCATCCAATTTTTAGGTTGGGAGTGAGGGGGAAAACTGAAAATAAGTCTTGAATAAAAAAATTATTGTAAAACTTATTTTGTAAACTTATTTTTTAAAGCAAACAAGTTATTACTAACTGTTGTTAGTAGAATACATCAAGTAAAAAAAAGTGCAACACTTTTTTAAATTATCCCGTGCCTCAATCCCACGTATTACCTTGAACCTAGATTATTGTTGGCTATACACGATGACGGGTTGCGTGCTTGCCCCCCTGTTTTTTAAGAGCCTGTTCCGTAAGGGCCTATCTTGTGGCGATAAGGATATCACCCCGTAAAGCAGAGGCACGTGATGCTGAACCGGTATCTTTGTCGTAAGCTAAGCAAATGGACTTTAGTGAAAAAACAATTGCCATTGGTGTTTGTGGCGGCATTGCGGCTTATCGCGTTTGTGATTTGATACGAGAATGCTACCGCCGCGGCGCTGCTCGCGTGATTCCCCTGATGAGCAAAGGTGCTGAAGCTTTTATCACCCCATTGACGCTTGAAGCCCTCTCACGCGAAACGGTTATTCGCTCTACTAAAGAGTACCTGGGTGATTCACCCAGTTTAGACCGCCAGCTGGAACAACAGCTGCTAGAGCAGGAGTGGGTGGATAGTCTAAGCCCTTCGGGCACACCAATGCACATCCAGTTGGCGCAAGATGCCGATGTTTTGGTGGTGATCCCTGCCACCGGCAATATGCTGGCAAAACTGGCTTACGGTCTGGCGGATGATGCCGTGAGCACAACTGCCATTACCTGGACAGGTAAACCATTGTTGGTGATTCCAGCGATGAACACCCGGATGTGGGAACATCCGGCCACACAAGCGAATATTAAAACGCTCACTGAAAGGTCAAATGTATCCGTATTACTGCCTTCTTCAGGGCTATTGGCTTGTGGAGAAGTGGGAGACGGTCATCTGCCGACACAAGAACAAATTTTGCAGGCCATTTATAGAGAAATACATCCTCATGCACAGTGCCTAAAAGGTGTTCGAGTTCTGGTTACAGCAGGGGGGACTCAGGAAATGCTCGATCCGGTGCGGGTCCTTACCAACCGAAGTTCTGGGAAAATGGGACTTGCATTTGCTCGAGAATTAGACGCCATGGGTGCTTATGTCACTTTAATTGCCACAGAAGCCTTAAAAGAAAAACTCTCTGGTGAGGCAAACCCAGGTTTCCCAGTCCACTGGTGTACTTCTGCCTCAGAAATGTCCGATCTCGTTAATCTCTATTTTGAAGAGACAAACTGGTTGGTGATGGCCGCTGCGGTCTCAGATTTCACCCTGGAGAATCCTGGCGACCAGAAATATAAACGAGAGCACGATCGAGAAGCAGGTAAGGCTTCTTGGGCAGTCACCCTTACTGCTACCGAAGATATATTGAAAGGTGTTGCCGCAAAAAAACGGCCTGGTCAATTTATTCTTGGCTTTGCGGCGGAAACAGAGCCCGATGCTATTGCAGGAGCCGAAGAAAAATGCCGGCGTAAAGGGGTGGATGCTCTGGCACTGAATGATGTCAGTCGGACTGATATTGGCTTTGAAGTTTCTGATAACGAAATGACACTGGTATTCCCCTCTGCTAAGCGGATACATTTCCCCAAAACCTCTAAAGATAGCATTGCCCGGCAGATTATTCTGGCTCTGCTGAAGACTGGAACTGAGCCGGATAATAGAAAGTTTGGTCCATTAGAAGTATAATAGTCAATTCCCCTTAGTGGTTGTTTCTCCATTTTGAGACCCTGCTCGTGTGACGTTCTAAATATTAAGCCCTATTTGGCATGGGCATCAGTAGGATTTGTTTGGCTTATGGCATCTGCTCGTTTACAGCCTCATAACCGTCCCAACCTCATCACTGGGGCAAGGCTTTTGCAAGGCCCAGAGGGTAGCCATTCATCCGCAAAGAGAATCCCGCGTAAGTTGGTTGTTAAAACCGACTCTGTACAAGATGCTGGGCTTTACGGCAGAACATCTGCGGTGAACTATCTTGGCTATCTCGCTGCCTATCCAAAACACCGGATTGAACTGTGTCCTATCCCTGCTACACCCGGTCAAGATAACGATGTAGATGCAGGTACAGGAGATATCCTGGCGTTGGATATTAAAAACAATATCCCGACAGTTCGTTATTCACCAACCCGTTCTCTTTTTGACCCTGACGCTAAGCTGTACCCTAACCTGTTTGGCTTTGTTGAAGCCATGATGAAACCTTTTATCACCAAGTCAGACCCTGGGAGATACACAGCGCTTTCGTTAACACAAGATGAGTTTGTTCGTCGCTTCCAAGCAGAGGTGCAGGTCCCTGCGGGAAAACAGAAGCGCTATGTCAAAACGACACTGCCCTTAGTAGAAAAACTCGGTAAAGCCATCTTTCAAGCCTTTGATACCAACCATGATGGTCGATTGAGTGTTGTAGAAGATGCAGCTCGTGTCTTGTTTCAAGACGACCCTATCGGCGAACTGCGAGCAGCTGTGATGGATCTTAGGCCTGGGCAACCCTTGGCAGGACTTCCTACAAGCTGGGTGGCAACGGAGTCGGGCATGACCTGGACACAAGGCGACATAAACTATGAAAAGGATGTACTCCACTCCTTGGAGCTTCATCATAAAACAAAATGTGACGGCCGTTTAACCGCTTCTGGTGTGGTGGCTTCATTGGCCTATTTTGCCAAAGCAAAAAACATTCCTCCTATTGCAGAGGAAA
>CAZZIY010000277.1:0-2779 GCA_964654525.1 uncultured Vampirovibrionales bacterium
CTGCTGCTGGTACTTGTTTTAAGGCTGCTGCATGTATTACAAAATCAACCCCGTCCATCGCCCGATGAAGTCGCTGAGCATCGCGCACATCACCAATAAAATAGCGCATCACAGGGGCTGTAAACTCTTGTTGCATCTCAAACTGCTTAAACTCATCGCGCGAAAAGACAATCAGCTTTTTGGGCTTGTAGCGCGTCAGAATGGTGCGAATTGCGGCCTTGCCAAATGAACCACTGCCACCGGTAATTAAAATGGTTTTATCGTCAAACATACACACCAGTGTACCTCAAACATAAATTCTAATAAGACTCGACCGGTTGGGTCACGTCCAGGAGCTCCCACGAAAGAGGGGTCCCTCTGGAGACGTCTTGGGTTAGCTTTTTTCCAATCACAGTTGACCAATATTTGGGAGCTAGTCCTTTCCCAGGTCGAATGGCTCGAACATGTGACTCAGAAAGAACGGTTCCAGCTGAAATATCCTCACATACATAGAGTGTCCTGCGAAATACCTTGGATGACGTCTCTTCTTCAGAAAGCGTATACTCTTTCGACCCAAGGGCCTCCCAAGCGGCCTTGGTATCGTGGACCAGGTTTTTTAAATCTTCTGGCTCCATTGAGAATGCAGCATCCACACCCCCTTCAGCGCGAGAGAGCGTAAAATGTTTTTCAATCACCGTTGCGCCCAGTGCTGTTGCCGCAATCGCCGTAGCGTTGCCCAGGGTATGGTCAGAAAGTCCTATCTGCACCCCGTAGCGTTCTTTCAGCATTGGTAGCGTTCTTAAATGAATCGTATGAGGGGGAGCAGGATAACTGCTGGTGCATTTTAATAAAATTAAATCGCTACAACCATTATTTTTAGCTGTGTCTACGGCTTCATTAATCTCTTCTAATGAAGCCATCCCAGTCGAAATAATCAGCGGTTTCCCGGTTTGAGCCACCCGAGCAATCAGGCGTAGATCTGTGTTCTCAAATGAGGCAATTTTGTAGGCCGGAACATTCAACTCTTCGAGAAAGTCCACGGCCGAAAAATCAAACGGGGTACTAAAGGCAATCAATCCCAGCTCTTTTGCTCGTTCAAAGAGCGGACGGTGCCATTCCCAAGGCGTATAGGCTTTTTGATACAAAGAATAGAGACTATTGCCCTTCCACAGGCTGTTGGGGTCATCAATAAAAAACTCCCCGTGGGTCAGATCCAAGGTCATCGTATCGGCCGTATAAGTCTGCAATTTGATGGCGTGAGCACCAGCGGCAGCCGCGGCTTCAACAATGGCCATAGCCCGTTCGTAAGATTGGTTATGATTCCCCGACATTTCGGCAATGATAAACGGGGGGGATTCCGACCCCACAGAATAACCTGCAATTTGGATTGGACTATTGCAAAGTGATCGATCAGAACCCATAAGAAGACATTTCTCTGTTATAGATTTTTGCGACTTGAATCATAATCACTGACGGTACCGGCCTAAGACAAAGGCTTCTGCTGCAGTATAACCTGAGGAAGCGCCACGCCAGTGGGCTAAATGCTGGACTGCTTGTATCGAACGAGTGTGTGGCCAGGGTCTCATCTCTGCGTGATAAACATCCAAGGCACGACACTTTGCTGATAGAAAATCAGGACCCTCTTCTGGCTGGATATTTTGAAACCATTGAGGAACAAAGGGAGGTGCCGAAATAGAAGTCTGCCACTCTGTACTGGAAGGAATCTCAAAGAAAAGGAGCGATTGGATCATACTTCCAGGCTGCGGTCTACAGGCAGTCACCACAGCATGATGAGTGACTTGATGATCAATATTCACATCACCGACATGATGGGTGTAGACAATGGTAGGTTGCAGCTCTTGAATATGAGATTCCACAATTTTAACCACTTCCAGCCTCTCCACACTATCCATTCGGTTATCTGGAAAGGAGTAGCAAGTGGTTTCTTGGATTCCTAAGACACGAGCTGCTTCTTTAGCGGTATCTTGAAGAGTCGCTAACTCTGAAGCGCGCTCCAAACGATTTCTTGAAACATCTCGCGAAGTCAACCCTTCAGCAAGGATAATGCAATACACTTCATCCCCTTGAAAAGCATGCCAGGCCATCGACCCTCCACATCCTAGAACTTCGTCATCTGGATGGGCCGCAACCACTAAAATACGCTGTTTATCAGACATGGTTTCTCAAGAATTTTCTGCACAAAGTTTAGCCAATATGGCCAGCTTAGACCAAAGAAAAAGGGGATTCAACCTAACGCATGGGGTGACTCTCTTGGAGGGGATTGGTTTATTTAGATTATTCTTGCTTAAGAGAAATTCTGACCTGAGCCACCAATTCATTGCCTTGTTTTTCAACGTGATGAAAGGAAAAACGTGCCGAAGCTGTCTCCAAATAGCCCAGTGGATACCCCTCTGCGTCCATCATTCGAATGGTGTCATAAATTTTATCCAATGTGTCAAGTTTGCTTAAGTCACTTTCCTCTGGACGTCGTCGCTTGAAAACACCACTATTGAGTTCCGTTTCACTCAGAATAGGTTGAGGCACTGGGATTAATGCCTGAGTAACGATATCAACAATCATTTCCTCAATAATGAGGGCTGCCCGTTCAAAAATCTGCTGTGCCCTACCGTCTAAACTCAGCGGTCTCTTTAAATAGATTGGACCTGCATCCAATTCTTCCACACAGTGTAATGCCGAAATTTGTGTTTCGTGATGCCCTCTCATAATCAAATTTTGCAACGGGCTTCCACCGCGCCCATAAGGGAGATCGGTCATATGAAATATCACACACCGATAATGG
>CAZZIY010000278.1:0-2749 GCA_964654525.1 uncultured Vampirovibrionales bacterium
ACGAAAAGAGTAATCAGTTTAAGGCCGCAGAAAAGGCTTATAAGACCGCCTTACAGTACGATCGGTCCTACAATTTTGCCAGACTGAACCTGGGGAATCTCTATGTCTCTCAAGATAAGCTGACCCAGGCTGCTGAAGTGTATCAGGAGGCTCTGAAAGTGGAGCCTGACAACGGCTGGGCTCACCTGTATCTGGGCAATGTATACTTCCAAAATCAGCGCTACGATAAGGCACTTTCCTCTTATCAAGCATCTATAAAAACCAATCCAACCTATCCGACGACCTATTATCTGATGGCCTTGGCCCTGCATAAACTGAACCGGGACGAAGAGGCACTGTCCTGCGGCTTAAAATACGTGAGCCTTGCGCCCGAGGGTCGTTACAGACAGGAAATGATGGCCTTGATTTTAAGCCTGCAACTGCAACACGTAGGTGTCCAGGCTCCCTAAGTCAAGGACGCTATTTAAAACGATTCGGAGCGAAGTTTTCGGCTCATCAGACTTTTGATCAAAATCTCTGGAGAAATGACCGAGGAGAAACACATCTCGACGGTTTTCACAATGGGCGTATCGAGCTTCAATTGGTCTGATAATTGGCTGACAGCCTGTGTGGTGCGGACGCCTTCTGCCACCATGTTTAACTCAGTAAGCACAGTTTGGAGGTCTTTCCCTTGGGCGAGTCCGAAACCAACTTGAAAATTTCGGCTGTAAGGACTGTTACATGTTGCTAGCAAGTCTCCTAATCCGCTGAGTCCGTAGAGAGTTTCCTGTTTGGCTCCCATGGCCAGACTAATTCGAGTCATTTCAGAGAGTCCTCGGGTAATTAAGGCCGAAATGGCATTGTCTCCCAGTGATTGGGCATGCATATACCCGCTAACAATAGCAAATATGTTTTTAAGTGTGCCTCCCCACTCAACGCCTACAAGGTCGGTATTAGAATATAGTCTCAGTGTTTCTGTACTAAGGTTTGCCTGAAGGTATTCAGCCAGATGAATATCGTAAGCAGCAATTACTGCCGCTGTAGGAAGGCCCTTGACTATCTCTGGGGCCAACGTGGGACCAGATAACACCCCAATGGGATTGTCTGGAAACTCTTCCAAAATCACGGTACTGAGTGATTTTAGGCTGGGCAGTTCGAGGCCTTTGGAGGCGTTGATTAAAATGCTCTGTGGGTTTACCCGACGGGTCTCTTTCATGTGTTCTAGTACTGATCGGGTGCCACTACTGCTCACAACCAGGTAGAGGATATCGGCATTTTCAACTGCTTCTGCAACATTGTGGGTCAGTTGCAATGTGGGGGGCAAGGTCAAAGAAACAGGAAAGGTAATACTTGGGGTTTGCTTTAAAGTGTCTATTTTGTCTTTGGATCTAGACCAAAGACAAACATCAACCCCGCGAGAGGCCATGGCGTTTCCGTACAACCAGGCCAAGGTTAACCCCCAACTACCAGCACCCATAATTGTCAGTTTTTTCATGACAGTCGGTTTTCCGTTCCGGCCAGGAGTCGTTTAATGTTACTGCGGTGTAAGTAGACGACCAGCACTGCACTGAGTGCAGAAAATGTCTGATACGCAACAGGATAGCCCATCAATGCAGCCAAAAATGGAGAAATAATCGCAGCAGACATCGATCCAATGGAAACAGTTTTAGAAAGTTTGATAATGGTATAGGCCAAAGCGCCTAGAATACTTCCTGCCAGAGGCATCAGCGCAATAACAGCTCCCAGCCCGGTGATGGCAGCTTTACCGCCGGCAAATTTAAGAAAAATTGAGCGGCTATGCCCGAGCATGGTCAACATAGCCACCGCGGTGTGAATCCACTCAGCAGGAACTGGTAATTCAGGGGTCCCCACGGGGAGTAACCATAGACGCAGAGCCAAGACGGGTAAAAACCCCTTGAGAAAGTCAATGAGCAAAACAAATAGCCCGGCCTTTTTGCCAACCACTCTGGCAACATTGGTAGCTCCCGTGTTGCCACTTCCATGCTCACGAATATCAATGTTTTTAAGTTTTTTTGCTACCCAATATCCTGTGGGGATTGAACCTAACAGGTAGGCAAACAGGAGATAAGAGGCAAGTGTCAAAGCAGTAGGAGTCAACATCGTCATTCGTTTATAAATTAGATTGAAACAGGTTGCTTTTAGTCTTTCTTTTCCCCACGGGTTCGGGCCAGAATCCGAATCGGGGCTCCTTCAAAGTCAATGTTGGCCCTCAGTCGATGCTCAAGGTATCTGCGGTAGGAGTCCTTCATCAGTTTAGCATTGTTGACAAAGAGCACAAAGGTGGGGGGGGCTACACTGGTCTGGGTTGAGTAAAGGACGTTTAACGTCTTATTTTTAATCCGGGGTGGGGGGTTAAAACTGACTGCTTCAGTGATCAGCTGATTTACCAGGCTGGTTTTCACCCGACGATGATTGTTTTCAAATACTTTATCAATGTGTTCAAAGATTTTGTGGAGAGTGGGGGGAATGGAAAACCAGCCAACTGTGTCAAAGTAGATCGTTTTTGTTTCTTTGCAAAGTTGGTCAAACTTTTCAGCATCTACTTCAAATCCACTTGCCATTGCTGCCCAAAGGGTCCCAAGATTTTCAACCAGTTTCCTTGAGACTCCCAGGATCTGTGAAGTGACATCAGCTTTTTCAAATGCTTTCCGAGCAACATTTCCTGTGGTAGTATTGCCAGCACCACCATCTCTCCTTTGGTCAACAATTAATCCCAGCTTTTCCCGAAACTCAGCCTCGACTTGTTTTT
>CAZZIY010000279.1:0-2737 GCA_964654525.1 uncultured Vampirovibrionales bacterium
AGATACGTCCGTAGTGACTGGGGTGAATATCGCGAACCGCAAAACCAGCCCGTTCTCTGGCTAGTCCACCAGGCCCTAAGGCAGAAAGCCGACGTTTGTGTGTCAGTTCAGCAAGTGGGTTGGTTTGATCCATAAATTGAGATAACTGAGATGAACCAAAAAACTCACGAATGGCAGCCAATAAGGGCTTTGGGTTCAGCAAGTTGCTCGGTGTCAGTGTATCAACATCCTGCAGCGTCATCCGTTCTTTAACAATCCGCTCCAGCCGGGTGAAACCAACACGGAATTGGTTCTGCAGCAATTCGCCCACAGAACGAATCCGACGGTTCCCCAAGTGGTCGATGTCGTCCACAATCCCTTCTTCATAGTGCAGGTTGACCAGGTAATCCACGGCTGAAAGGATGTCTTCATATGTCAGTGTCCGGACGGCGTCAGGGGAGGACAGGCCTAGCTTTTTGTTAAGCTTGTAGCGACCAACCCGGCCTAAATCGTAGCGTTTCTCATCAAAGAAACGGCTTTCAATCAAGGAACGACCACCGGCCACACTGGGAGGATCCCCTGGACGTAGCTTTTTGTAGAGTTCGATTAAGGCTTCCTCTGTGGTGCTGGTGGAATCTTTATCCAGCGTCTTTTTCAAGAAGTCAAAATGACGGAAGTAGTTCTCAAAATCAGAAACACCCAGGCCCAATGCGCGTAAGAGCGTTGTAGCAGGAATTTTCCGGTTTTTGTCAATTTTGACATAAATGACATCATTAATGTCAGTCTCAAACTTCAACCAGGCACCGCGGTTGGGGATCAACGTGGCGTTAAAGATCCGTTTGCCGTTGAGGGCGGTTTCTTTTTTGTAGTAAATTCCAGGAGAACGAACAATTTGGCTAACAATAACCCGCTCAACCCCGTTGATGATGAAGGTTCCACGATCAGTCATCATTGGGATTTCGCCGATATAAGCTTCCTGTTCTTTGATTTCACCGGTGTCCCGGTTCACCAAGCGCATCATAATTCGCAGCTGCTTGGCATATGTCGTCTCGTGAAGACGAGCTTCTTCAACCGTGTACTTGGGCTTATCAAAACTATATTCGGGCAAGAAATAAAGTTCTAACCGTCCGGTGTAGTCACGAATCGGTGAAAAAGAGAGCAACTCTTCCTTTAAACCTTCACGGATAAACCAGTTGAACGAATTCTTTTGGATTTCTGCCAAATCAGGCAGCTCATCCAATGGTAGGGGGGCAATCCCCGGCAAAGTGGAACGCGTAGCGATTCGTGTACCCATGGAGTGGAACCTCTTGTATTGTCAACGAGCAAAGACAGTTGTGCTGATGAGGGGCATGAAGTGGGAAGGCGGTAGCAAAATATTAAATGTACCAGAAGCCAATGTCTCTCGTGGCAACATTGGCTTAAGGTCATTTAAAAGTTAATAGTGTCTGTTTATCAGGTGCAAGAAAAACCGCCCATTCATGTCATCAAAAAATAACGGAATTAACGGGGAACTACTGAATTTTAATGGTAGCCCCGGCTGCTTCCAGTTTTTCTTTGATTTGTTGAGCTTCTTCTTTCTTGATGCCTTCTTTGATGGGTTTCGGTGCAGCATCCACCAAGTCTTTGGCTTCTTTCAAGCCCAAGCCAGTAATGGCACGGACTTCTTTCAAGACGTTAATCTTGTTATCACCGGCAGACTCAAGGATGACAGAGACATCTGTCACTTCTTCTTCACCACCAGCAGCACCGCCACCACCAGCAGGAGCTGCCGCTACTGCCACAGGGGCTGCTGCAGAGATACCAAATTCATCTTCAAACGCTTTGACCAGGTGGGCCGTTTGCAAGAAGGTTAAGGTTTTGATTTCTTCAAAAATCTTGGACGTCTTATCATCTAATTCGACTGGCATGGTTGTTTTATGAACCTCATTCTTTTGGTGACGGACAGTAAATTATGACAGGGAGTCGAGACAAGGGGCAGAAGCATCACCCTTGCTTTTGTTTGGCATATTGATCCAATACCTGGACCAACGCCCGTTGCGGGCCGCTCAGTGCAGCCACCAAACCTGTGGTTGGGTATGCAATACCACCCACCAGCTTGGCACGCAATTCTTCAAGGGGTGGCAGCTTGGTAAGTGCTTCCACTTCTTGAGCAGAAAGAGGTTTTCCGTCCAAAGCACCGCCCCGGACTTCATTTTCTTTCTTGTTTTTCTTGAAGTACTCTTTAATAATTTTGATCGGCGCAACTTGATCGCCCATCCCTAAGGCCAACGCGGTTGGGCCTTTTAAGTAAGGACCCATCGCACTCATGGCTGTGTTTTCAATCGCCCGACGTACCAACGTGTTTTTGGCTACCGTCAACTTGGCGTTGTTTTTCAGCAATTCTCGCCGGATTTCTTTAAGATTAGACACTGTCAAACCCCGGTAATCCACCACATATGCAACGGTGGCTGCCTCGAGATCTTTTTGCAGTGAAGCCAATGTTTCTTGTTTTCTAGGAAGAGCGCCCACAGGATACACCTTTCATGCAATTAGGATGATCTATCATATGGAAAAAAAATTCCAAGTAAAGGGGGGACACAAAAAATACCGATAAAACACACCAAAAAGCGAGCTTAGACTTTCTTTTATAACAGAGTCACCCGATAAACGCAAAATACCAAAAAATGGGGATTAAGACGAAAGCTGTGTGGCTATCTCTTTTAAAGTGGGTATTAAAGACTCAGCAATAGTGGCTTTTGGTACATAGTGGTATGGATTT
>CAZZIY010000280.1:0-2705 GCA_964654525.1 uncultured Vampirovibrionales bacterium
GCGTACAGCATTAGTGACAATGGGGGTTGTCGCTGCAGTGCTGTCTTTAATCGCATTATGGGCCTATGTTCGATTGCGTCGTTAGCCCCCTAAGCGAGCCTATCTATACTATAATGAAGATATGCTAGACATTCGGCGTATCAGAGAAAATCCAGAGGCTGTTAATACGGCGCTTCAGCGGCGTAATCGCTCGCTGTCGATTGACGCCTTGCTCGCTATTGACGTTGAACGCAGACAGCTGCTGGGAAAAGAAGAAGAACTTCGCAGTCGTCGGAATCAACTGACCCAAGATATCGCCCGGGCTAAGCGAGAGGGTCAGGACACAGATCGCATTCAGCAAGAAACCAAGCAGCTTGCCCTTGAGATTAAGCGGATTGAAGAAGAAAAAGAAGTCTTAAACACCCGCCAAGAAGAATGGCTACTGACCGTTCCAAACACCCCGCAAGCGTGTGTGCCAGAGGGGCCTGATGAAAGTGGCAATGTTGTGGTGAAAACTTGGGGAGAGGCGTTTATCTCCCGACCTCAGAAAAACGTAAAGCCCCACTGGGAAATCGCGTCAGACTTGGGCCTGGTCGATTTTGACCGCGGCGTGAAAATTGCGCAATCTCGCTTTTCTATCTTTCGAGGAGAAGGCGCACGACTGGAGCGGGCCCTGATTAATTTTATGCTTGATTGTCACAGAGAAAGTGGTTATGAAGAGATTTCTCCCCCGTTTTTAGTCAATGCTGCTGCGATGCAGGGGACTGGACAGTTGCCCAAGTTTGAGGCTGATATGTTTCGCTGCCGTGATGACGCGCTCTTCTTGATTCCGACAGCCGAAGTCCCTGTGACCAATATGTTCTCAGGCGAAATTCTAGAAGAAAGCCAACTTCCTATTTATATGACCGCCTATACCCCTTGCTTTAGAAGAGAGGCAGGCAGTGCAGGACGCGATACCCGTGGGCTGATTCGCCAGCATCAGTTTGATAAAGTCGAATTGGTGAAATTTACACGACCCGAAGATTCTCAGCGCGAGCATGAACAGCTACTGTCAGATGCAGAGGAGATTTTGCGTCGCCTTGAGATTCCCTATCGCGTGGTAGAATTGTGTACTGGGGATCTGGGTTTTGCCGCTTCTCGGTGTTTCGATATTGAGGTGTGGATGCCCGCCCTGGGTGTTTACCGAGAAATTTCCAGTTGCAGTAACTTTTTGGATTTTCAGGCCCGAAGGGCCTCTCTCAAGTACCGAAGTGAGGCCACTGGAAAACCCGCGTTTCTCCACACACTCAATGGCTCAGCGTTGGCCGTTGGCCGAACATTTGCCGCCATTCTGGAAAATTACCAAGTCAGTGATGAGGAAGTTCATATCCCCGAAGTGTTATGGCCCTACACGGGGAACCAACTCAAATCAATTAAAAAGGGAGCGCTCTCATGTCAGGTGTAAACGAACAACCGATGCTGAATATCCCCGGGGGAGATCAAGCAATTGCTGAAAAAACCTCAGTCAGGACAGAGGCTCCCTCAACTCCCACCAAAAAATCTGCCGAAGCCGCACCCCCAGCTATCGATTTAGAAACATTTTTACGGATGGTGGTGGCTCAAGGGGTCTCTGATATTCATCTTCGGGTCGGCTATCCACCCATGCTGCGAAAAGACGGGGACATGATGACCACCAAGCTTCCTCAGCTGACCCCGGATGATGTGATTACCTTTGCCAAGAAGGTGATTCCTCCCAAAATCCTGAACATGGTCCGAAACCGCAGAGAATATGATTTTGGCTTTGATTTTGATGCCTCAGCCCGCTTTCGAGTGAACTTGTTTTACGAGATGAACCGTCCGGCGATGGTCCTGAGGGTCATTCCGTGCCGGATTCCCACGCTGGATGATATTGGTCTGCCGTCCTATGTGAAACGCTTTACAGAGTTAAATAAAGGCTTGGTCTTGGTGACAGGCCCCACGGGGGCTGGTAAAACCACCACACTGGCCTCTATTTTGAATCACATCAACCACAGCTTCCAAAAACACATCATTACTCTTGAAGACCCGGTAGAGTACGTGTATCACAATGCCAAAGCGGTGTTTACCCAGCGGGAACTCGGGGTCGATACAGACAGCTTTCCCAACGGTCTGAAGTACGCCCTAAGGCAAGATCCCGATGTTATCTTGATTGGGGAGATGCGGGACCGAGAAACCATCAGTAGCGCCCTTCACGCCGCAGAAACGGGCCACTTGGTGTTTTCCACCTTACACACGACCGATGCCATCCAGACGATCAACCGAATCATCAATATCTATGAACCTCACGAGCGTGAACCTGTTCGTAAACAACTGGCTGCTGTGTTACAAGGCACCGTTTCTCAGCGTTTGGTCAGAAGAGCAGAAGGTAAGGGCCGGATTGCTGTCGCTGAAATGATGACCGTGACACCCGCAGTTCGAGACTATATCGCCCGAAATGAGATGGATGAGGTGTATCAGTTGTTACAAACCGGAGAATTCGACGGCATGTGCAGTTTAAACATTGCCCTCTACCGGACATACCGCAATAACCTGATCAAAGGCGAGGATGCCTTGGTCGTCTCTGATAACCCCACCGAGCTTCAGCAGATGTTTCGAGGCGCTTTCCACGGCAGTGGCTAAAAAGAGACTGAAAAAATTAATGACAGAGTTTTGTCCCGTGCCCTTAAGCCCCCTGTTCTCCCAGCCCTCTCAATTTGGACGGCTCAAAT
>CAZZIY010000281.1:0-2696 GCA_964654525.1 uncultured Vampirovibrionales bacterium
GCGAATCAGTTGAATAATATTATCAAGATCGCCAATAGCAATCATTAAACCGGCCAGAATGTGAGCCCGTGCTTGTGCTTTTGCCAGCTCGAAGCGGGTTCGACGCTCTACCACTTCCACCCGGTGGTTGATAAATTCTGAGAGGATATCAACCATCGTCAATTGGCGAGGCTGGTTTTTGACCAATGCCAGAGTATTCACCCCAAAGGTACTTTGCAATTGGGTATGCTTGTAGAGATTTCTCAACACCACATTGGGTTTAGCGTCTCGTTTCAGCTCAATCACCAAACGAAGCCCGTCACGATCGGATTCATTCCGCAGATCACTGATGCCCTCAAGCTTTTTGTCCCGAACCAATTCCGCTATTTTTTCAATCAACGTGGTGAGATTCACCTGATACGGGATTTCACTCACGACAATGGCGGTTCTTTCTTGACGACCACCACTACCAGGGATTTGCTCAATTTCAGCCACAGCACGCATCACAACACTGCCGCGTCCTGTTGTGTAGGCATCACGGATACCAGACATCCCTACGATATGAGCCCCAGTAGGAAAATCCGGCCCTTTAATATAATGCATCATCTGTTCATTTGTCAGGGAACTATCATCAATTAAGGCACAAAGCCCATCAACAACCTCTGAGAGATTATACGGGGGGATATTGGTCGCCATGCCAACGGCAATCCCGCTAGAGCCATTCAAAAGTAAAACAGGCAGACGACATGGGAGCACCACTGGCTCTTGCTCAGATCCGTCGTAATTGGGCTGGAAGTCTACCGTATCTTGCTCGATATCATCGAGCATCGTGGTTGCAATGGGGGTGAGTTTACACTCTGTATACCGCATCGCAGCGGCGTTATCCCCTTCAATGCTGCCAAAATTCCCATGGCCGTTTACTAATGGGTAGCGACTGGCAAAATTCTGTGCCAGCCGAACCAGGGCATCATATACAGCTGTATCGCCGTGGGGGTGAAACTTACCAAGCACTTCCCCGACCACTTTGGCGCATTTTTTAAAGGGTTTTTCAGGCGACAGACCGAGTTCATGCATCGCATATAAAATACGTCTGTGAACAGGCTTAAGGCCGTCTCTCACATCCGGTAAAGCACGACCAACGATGACACTCATCGCATAGTCTATGTAAGAGCGCTTCATCTCGTCTCTAATATTGATGGGAACAATATTACCGTCCCCAAATAAGGCTTTTTGTTCTGTGCTCACGGATAAACGCCCTTAGCCAATAATAATGCCCCAATTATAGGCAAAACAGACCGAAAAATCCCCCATCAAATCGAAAAGGCCTTTAAGAACAGTAACACACCGTAATATTTGCGGTTACATCTAAGAAAACCGGGCTCCAATCTGTAACACCCAAGGAAGGACTAACCGAGACAACCATTTGGGAAGAAGGTGTCCGTCCAAACAGAACTGAAACGAGTCAATCACAAAAACCGTTTCTGGTTCTTGACTACTTATAATAAGTTTTCCTGAATCAATTGCCAGAAAAACACCGGGGGCAGGTCCAAAAGCCGTTGCATATTTATTTTTCTGCAACGATAACCGATGGATCAGCAGGAGAGACTTGATTTTAAATTTTGAAAAAACCAGCGTTGCAACCAGAGGCATCCACGGTATCAACGCGCGTGATTGCCGCTCAATTGCTTTGGGAGAGTCGCTCCAATCAATGCGAGCATCCGCCTCACTTAAGACAGGAAAATAACTTGCTGCCTGAGCATTGTTTAGCCTATCTTGAGCCACTGCAATCTTTTCAAGCTTATCTCCAGTCTCTCGAGCCGCTATCAATTTCGGTATTAAGGCAATTATTCCCGCTTTGGCTGCAGTCACACAGCGCATTCGCAAAGTACCTGCCGTATCGTTCTCTAAAACGGGGACTCCTATCTGATGCAAGACAGGACCTGTGTCAATCCCCTCATCGACAAGATGAAAACTGACACCGCTTTGTGTTTCACCAGCTCGAATGACTGAGGTATAAGGGTTTCCTCCCCGGTGGGCTGGCAGTAGAGACGGGTGGACATTGATAAACTCAACCTCTGGGAGTGCCAGCATATGGGGTTTTACAATTTCCCCCCAAGAGGCAAGCAGAATACAGTCTGGCTTTTTTTCCTTCACAATCTCTACAAAAGCATAACTATTGATACTCGAACAGCCAATATCCCAGAGCTTATGGTCTGTGGTCAAATATTTGAGTTCTGCTTCTCCTTCAATCAGGCCGTAGGGTTTTGCTTTTCTTCGATTAGCCCAACGAAACACCCCTATCACGGCCACCTGTGGTAATTGAAGAAGCCCTTCAAGCACAGCGCAAGCCATATAACCGTGGCCAGCCACTAGCACTTGATAGGTCTCTACTTGATTAGATCGTTTGAGCGGCGGGGTCATACACGTAAAAAGATAGAGTCGCCGTCATCAAGACCTGAACCGGAAAATTAGGATTCTCTTTCGGGTCTGCAACTGGAGGAGCCTTGTCATCCGAAGTGATCTCGAGAGAATCGATCGAAATACATTGTTTTAGCAGTACCAAATGATTAATCAAATCAACAATGGCCGCATAAGTACCTTTTACTTTTAGTTCATAGCCAAACTTACTGACCACAACAGGTTTATCGGCTGGATTCTTAGAGCCTGGGGAGATAGGCAGACCATTCTTCTTTTTTTCCAACTCCACCAAATCGATC
>CAZZIY010000282.1:0-2694 GCA_964654525.1 uncultured Vampirovibrionales bacterium
CCTGGTGATCAGGCACTGAGACCGGTTGAAAAATTAATACCCACCCAACCAATTTTGAAGCCCATTTTCCCCGATGTTGAACCGGTAAAGACGATCGACCGTTATAGCAGTCCGATTGGCACTATTGACGGTACGCATACTATTACACCCACTTCGGTCTCCTCGTTTCAATCGAGGCCGCTCAACCTGAAGGCCTCTCCAGAACAAATTATTAAGTCCTACATCACTCCTGTCGAAGAGTTACCGCTACGCCCGTCAACAACAATAGAGGAAACACCGACGGTCAGACAGGCCGTCAATAAGACGGTAGACCCGCCTCAGCCCTCGATTCAGACGACTTCTCCTTCAACAGGAGTCACTCGTGTTGAGGTCAGTGAAGATGAGTTGGATAAGATTATTCATAAATTTCTGGGCAAATAACTGCTTTTCGCCTCTGCAACTTTCACGTAAGATGGTGCATACAAATCAACGTTGACCCGCATCAGTGAATCGGTTAGTACGGAAGGGGTCCGGGTGGTGAGGACGCCGCCTTGAAAGCGGTTGCCCTTTGCGGGGTTGCAGGTTCGAATCCTGTCCCTTCCGTTTTATAAAAATAAAAATTTTTTTTCAAATGAAAAGAGAGGAACTCAATGGTTATGGGACTTGAGCACGTTAGTCGCGAAGCCAAATTAATGGCCGCTAAAGATATTGTGGCCAGCTGTATTAAAGGCAGTGGTGAAACCGTTTCGGTCGAATATGTCTGTCAACTCCTCAGCAAGGTTTACAGCACCATTCAAGAGATTGCCCCTGATCCCTCAGAAAGAAAGATTGGGCTTGGCTAGTCAAATAGCAACTCGGTTAAAGCAATTATTTCAAGCACCCTCTTTTTGGATATATCTCGCGCTTTGCACCGTGATTACGGGCTTTTATCTCAATTGTCTTGAGAGTCAAGCGGTTGGTTTTATCCACGATGACGGGGTGTACTTAATTATGGCCAAAGCCTTTGCCAGCGGCCAAGGCCCACACCTCATTCATCTTGTGACCCAACCTGTGGAAGTAAAATACCCCTTCTTCTATCCCTGGGTACTCAGCTTTTTGTGGCGCTTAAATCCCCAGTTTCCGCAAAATTTATTCGGATTCCAAGCGTTTTCGGTGCTCTGCTTTTTGGGAGCCTTGGGTTTTTTCTGGCGGTTTTGCCGGAAGATCTACCAACTCCCCCCGTGGCTATGTGCAGTCATCATGGCCTTTACTGCCATGAACTACTATGTTCTGTACTTTACGACCAGTGTGATGTCGGAAGCACTGTATATGCTGCTTTCTTTTGCGTTGCTTTTGGTCGTCTCTGAAGATCTTCAAGCACAAGGTCTTCCGGCTCAAGACAAAGCAGCCGCAAAAAAAACAATAAAACTCTGGCTTTGGGTGTTGCTTTCGGTACTGATGTTTCACACTCGTGCGGTGGGTATCACGCTGATTGGCGCTATCACCCTTTTACTGATGCTTCGGCGTGAATGGCGAACAGCGTTGACATACGGAACAACAGTCTTTGTGCTGACATTATTACCCTGGACACTCTGGAAAAACCATTTTACTCCAGTGATGACACCATTAACACGGCCGATACTCTCTGCTTACTGTGATTACAGTATGGAATTTTTCTATAATCTCGCTCACTGGGATGTGTTGGATCAACTGGCCCGCTCCACGGGCGTCTTAAGCCGGTCGTGTGCGCAAATGATGTTTCCCATTGTGACTGACTTTTTTGTGATTTTCCCAAAATGGTATGAAAGCTTTCCATCCTGGGCTTTTTGGGTGTTTATAGCAGGATACTTTACGGTGGTTTACGGGCTGTTGGGCTATTGGGTACTGTCGCTCATTCAGGCGTGTAACCGCCGCCTATTTGGTCTTGCAGGCTTGTACGCCTTTATTTATCTCCTCTTGATTTTGGTCTGGAATTATCAGCTGCAAATGACGCGGTTTTTACTGGTGGTGCTTCCTGTGCTCTGGCTGTTTTTTTTCCTGCCGATATACCACTGGGTACAGACACATTGGCGTGTAAAAAACTGGGTGAAACCAGTGAGTCTGACTGGCTTGGTCGTACTCATTGGGGTAAGCCTCTTCACCACATCACATAGTTACGAATTTTTGAGACATGCGCGTCATAATCATCTTTTGGATGTGGCAGAAACTAAGATGTTGTGGCCCGATTATCAAGAAGCCTTTCAACTCATTCGCCAGATGACGGGTAAAACCGACACCATTGCCGCGGGCTGGGAAACAGTTGTGTATCTCAATACGGAGCGTCCGATGTTTTATCTGTATCTTCCAGTCTTGCAGAAAGATAAGAAGACAGGACTTGTCACAGAACAGTCGTATGTTGATTTATACCGCTGTTTTCAGCATTACAACGTGAAATATTTGTTGGTAGAGCCCGAATTGGTTCAAGGGATTATTATGGGCCCTCAGAGTACCCCAGCCAGAGGCCTAATAGACAGATACCCACGAGCGTTTAAACCGCTGTGGGTATCATCACATCATTTGCTCTACTTGTTTAAGTTTACTAATTCCAAGTAGAGATATAAGTGGGGTCAGTGGTGTTCCAGGTGAGTGTACCGCCACTAGCGGAAGGTGTATAAGTCCCTTCGGTTTTGGCAACGGCACCTGTGGTGAGACGGCCGTTAAAATACATAACAAAGGTGACATAACCCGCACTGTTAC
>CAZZIY010000283.1:0-2691 GCA_964654525.1 uncultured Vampirovibrionales bacterium
GTACCAGTTTGGCTTGTATGGCATCAAGCGGTGCTTCAAACAAAGCCTCGAAAGGGGTGGTAGCTAGTTGTGATTTAGAAACGGGGGCCATCGGGAGGTGATTCTCTACTTTTAGATTAGATAAGGTCTGTGAGAAGGCGATATTTGCACGTTATTATACTCGACAGATACCAGTCTAGTCCTGTTCTGCCTCTTGCGAGTTAAGCCCCTCTTCGAGCTCTCCGCGCTGAAGGACTTCTTGTTTTTCTCGTTTTCGAGAGTGATGTCGAGCTTTTTGATTGAGACGGAGGATTTCCAGTGTCTCGCTGCCCTTTTTATCAATCGTCTTTCGGCCGTAACGCTCCTTTTGACTGCTCTGTTTTTGCAGTGCCTCAAAACCGGCGGCCTCTGTTAAAAACGCAAAGTAGCTGTTTAATCGGCTGGTGCTAAATTGATCCAGATTACGGGTTATGCCGCAGTCTTCACTGCCCTCTTCATGGAGACAATTGCTAAAAAAACAGCTTTCTCTGTAATCAGAAAACTCTGTAAATGTTTGCTCAATTTGTTTTCGAGTGGCAAAATCAAAGCGAAGATGACTAAATCCCGGAGTATCTGCTATCCAGGCATCGGGAAACACTTCCCACAACTCGACATGGCGAGTGGTGTGAGTCCCACGTTGAAGTTTGTTTGAGACCTCTTCCACACGGAGAGTCAAATTTGGGTTGAGGTGATTAATTAATGAGGATTTTCCTGCCCCGCTGAGCCCGGCTAGGACGGTGGAATGGTTTTTAAAATAGGGAATTAAACTAGTTTTTAGGGCATCAGGGTGTTGGATACTTGTAAACAGCACAGTGTAACCCAGTTGATCGTGATATAAACGGGTTAAATGTACCTGTGTCTCTTCAATTTCTGAGTCAGATGTCAGTAAATCAGTCTTGGTAAAACAAATCAATGCTTTTAAACCGGCTAGACTGGCATGCGTGAGGAAACGGTCTAATTGAGTCAGCTCTAATACTGGTTCTCGAAGGGGATGGACTATCACAACCTGATCCATATTGGCGACCTTTGGCCGGGACAGCTGATTTTTTCTGGGTATAATATCGATAATTCTGGCACTGCAGGCTTCTGGAACCAAGCTATCCAGCAAAACATAGTCGCCCACCCACACTTCCTGCTGTTCTTTTTTTAGTGTGCCCTTTACTGTGCACTGCCAAGAGGTCCCTTGGTAATCAACAATGTAGTGACTACTAAGGTAGGCACGGACCCGCCCATACGTCTGCTTAGACAGAGTGGACATGGTTTTTTCCCGGTTGAGACGATTGTTTGTTTAAGGCCTGTTGCTCGAGAATTTGGCCAAAACGTGTCAGGGATTCCTGATGAGCAGTATCGAGATGGTAATTCAAGGCATGGGTAAAATAATGAGTCAAAACATCAACACTCAACCCACTATCAAGACTTGCTCGCTCAATCAATTCCAGTCGCCAAGCTGCTGCGGCGTCTATGGTTAAAGGGGAAGAATCAAAAAACAAATCACGGTGCTGTAATAACAACTTATGAACCGTCATTACAGCTTGTTTGACCCGTAAATCGAGTTTCTTGGGAGTAACCCAGACGGCAAATACAAACGGTAAAGCGGTTTTGTTAACCCACGCTTGGGAAAGGTCTATCACATTATTGGGCATGTGTTTGGGAATAGATTGGCTCACCTGAAGTGCTCGATCGCCAATCACCAAGGCACATCCGTAGGTCGAAAGCATTTTTTGGTAGTCAGAGGCGGGATAGGTGAGAAAACGAGGCTGACAATTAACACCCGTCTCAGCTTCCAGCAGATAGGCCAGCAAGGCCACAGAGGTTTCAGAGTCATCGGGTACAGGGATAGGGCTTGTTAGGGTCGCAAGTTGGGCTAAGGGCGTTTCAGATAAAAATAGAACACTGCTCACGCTCCCATAAGAACTCACCGAAAGACCGTCCAGTAAATCAAACTCCCCCTGATGACGAAGGTAAAAAGCACTGGATACGGGTGAAATGTCGAGCCTGCCGTCAAGCATCCATTGGTTGAGTGTGGCGGGTGGGTGATAATGACAAGACAAACGAGGATGTGACGGTAAACCAGCGTATATGGGGACCGTATTGGTAAAACCAATCGCGCCCAGCCGTGTTCCTATCTCAAGAGCGTCAGGTGCAAACTCAATTAGAGAGTTGGCTGACATGCAGCAAGTGCTCCCTTAATTATTGTCGTATATTTTGATGATGTTGTAGGTACTATCACGCTCTACCGGGATTTTACCGGCTCTTTGGATCAGTGTAAGTAGGTTCTCACGGGTCATATGCTCGCTGGATTCAGTACCCGCGGCATGGGCAATTTTTTCTTGGATAACGGTGCCGTCTAAATCATCTACACCAAAGCTTAAACTAACTTGAGAGAGCTTTTCACCAATGTGAATCCAGAAGGACTTGATATGTGGAACGTTATCCAACAGCAAGCGGCTAACCGCAAAGTTTTTTAAATTATCAACACCTGTCATCGCGTTACGTTCATCAATTTTATTGTTGTCATAGTAGCAATTGAGCGGAATAAACGTCATAAAACCACCGGTTTTGTCTTGCTGCTCGCGAATGGCCAAAATATGATCAATCCGTTCTTCGGCAGTCTCACCCAGTCCGGCTAGCATCGTGGCGTTACTGGGAATCCCCATCTGATGAGCAAGGCCA